>NZ_JAPEIB010000009.1:0-126433 GCF_028823735.1 Algoriphagus sp. NF | reverse complement strand
TGCTACCCCGTTGAATTTGAAACTCACTGGAGGCAGCAGTCCATAATTAATTCGAAAACCGCTTTTAAGTCGAGGGGCTCCGCTGATTAACAGTGGGACCGTGTTGAATTGCAATCCTGCAAAGTCTGCCTGCTGCCCCAAGGCATTTTCGACTTGAATATTCTCCAATCCATAAAGATTGGCATTCAGTGAAATGACCGTTGTATCTAGAAAAGCTAAGTTGCCCGGGTTATAAAACACACCTGCATTGTCGAGAGTATCGGTCAAAACTGCACCACCCAAAAGAGCTGCTCGGGTTCCAAACTGATTGCCCCAATGATGGGTATCCTGGGCTTGGATTGATACCGGAAAAATTACAGCAAGGAGGAGTATGGAAAGGATGCCACCTTGATTGGGAAGTAAATAAATTAATTTAAAAAATGCCGATTTAAATGAGAGAGTCATAGCCTATTAGAAAAACTATATGTTGCATAATTTAATAATTTCAATGGAAAAGAAAATTGTTGGTTAAAAAAGAAAAAGAAAAGATGGCTCTTCATATGATTTTCAAAAATTCCTTTCAGTTTCAGATTCCAAAAAATCTTTGATTTCTTTGAAAATCAGCAGATCATCCTTCATGGGGTTTGTAAAAAATTGTCTAAAGTTGACATTTTAAGCTTGGGAATTGACCAGCTAGAAAAGCCAATCTCAATGTCTTAAGCTACTAATTGGAATTGATCATAGCCTTTTCTTTCAGGTACTCACTGGGAGTTACACCATTGATTTTTTTGAAGGATGAAATGAAGGTAGTGCGGTTTGAAAAGCCACATTTCGAAGCTAAACCGTCCAGGGTAAGCAAGGTATGTTCTCCTTTTTCTACGAGCCTGTTAAATTCTTGTATGCGGAATTTATTGATCCACTGATTGAAGTTGGTATCATAACATAGATTGATAGCAGGGGAGATTTTATATACCGGGATATCCAATTCATTGCTCAAGTCATTAATGGTTATTCCTTGCTTTAAGTATAGCTTTTGCGATTGGACCAGGTCAGTCAATTGCTTACATAGCTGTTCCAATTCCTCCGATTGTGAATATCCGACTGGCTTTGCTGGTGAGATTTCCTTTTTTTTGACCTCTTCCTGAACGCTTCCAGACCAATAAAAACCGTAAAGAAGCCGAGGGTTAAAGACTAAGAAAATCCCTGCACCAATCAAGGCAGTGGATACCGTAAGTGTCTGTACCTCAATAGTAAACCCGCCCCATCGATCGATAAACCTAAAAAATCCCGGCAAAATGGCAAAGCAGAGGATGGAGGTGATAAATACCAAAAAATTGAAAATGTATCGGTTCAGGTGAGATTCTTCCCTGTTTAGTTGGTTTTTGTTTTTCCATAAAAGATTAAAGACCAAAACGAGGAAGATCAACAACCATACTTGCCGAAAGAAAAAATGAAATTCATCGGGAAAAAAAATCCCTTCTTTGAATAGAAAATGATTGTAGTTCAGTTGTTGGCTCTGAATCATTTCCACTTTTTCAGAAGCGGAACTGATATAGTAGGGAAAATAGTCTACTATATAACCTATAGAAGGAATTGCAAAAAGCCATCTCCACCTTTCTACTTTTTCTTCTCGGTAAATAATTTTTTTAACAAAAAGAAAAAAAAGTGGAGCGATCAAGTAGGCTGATATATTTCCTGTCCTCGAAATATGAGGAAAATCTAACATCAACTCACTCCGGTATAATTCCGAAGTCAAAAGTGCGTGAGTCAAGCAAAACAATGAAAAGCCAAGTATTAAATTACCGTTTCTTTTTGCACCTGGGTAAAAAATCAATATGATTGACACAAGAAAACCTATAATTATTCCTGTCCAATTGTATAACTCCATAAAAGTAGGCGTAATCCGAATTCACTTTAAATATACTATTTAACCTTAAAAAATGAAGGATTTGGGAAATTTATCAATCTTTATTCAAGGTAGGATAAAGTCGATGTAGCCTTTGGAAAATAAAGTTACTGAGAGAATAAAAACACCACTACTGCTCTCCATCCCCAATCTGCTTTTCCACCATCAGGAGCTGCTAAGTTTAATCTTGGACCTACTGCAAACTGCACCTTTTGAGAGCCAAGGGAGGTGACACCACTTACGGTTGGGTTCAACCAAACGGTCGTCTGATTGGATTTCCAATTTTGAGTCCATTCAAGATTTCCACCTAGCCCCGCACCAGATTTCCAGTTGTACACTATAAATGGTTGAACAAACATCTGGCTCACATTCGGTCTTTCATCACTTCCTGCGACAGACCATATTTGGTTGATTAGTCCTCCGACAGTCCAACCATTGCTTTGCTTTAATGCTACGGCCGTGGGCCCCATTCCAAATTTCTTGGCAGTCAGGAAGTCATTGGTACCCACGGGAAGTAGCAAGGCTGGCCCAACTCCCCAAGTAATTTTTTCAGAGTTTTTTGGGGAGAAAAAAGCTGACATCACTGCGTCTCCCAAACCTGACTGCTTTTGTCCTTCTCCAGTGATATTGTACTGAGTAATGACAGGAAGTACTACTCGGGTAATCATATTTAGATTTTCACTGATGGAAATCGGGACTACCGGTTGTATGTTAAGCGTGTTTCTTGTACCGTTAAATGCTCCAATTCCATAATCCGTATTATTCTGAAAAGGAACCGATATCAGAGAAGCGATTGGATTTGCGAGTTTTTTTGCTAATTCTGCTGCATCGTCTTGAGCTAAGGCCACAAAGGAAGAAAGCAAGAATAGGAAAAGAAGGCAAGTTGATTTTCTCATGAGAATAGGATTAGCTATTATTTAAAGGAAATTATCATAAAATTGAAATCAACTGAAGGTCTATTGATCCTTTTCAATCTACCTGATTAAAGCTAGTTTTTCTTTAAAAAGTCAAACCAAGTAAAATATTCTTAAGCTTTTTCACACTGATCCTGATTTTCTGTGTCTTTCTTGGTAAGATTTACCAAATCAAAACAGCTGCAGGTAATTTTGGAGGTTAAGTTTTTCATCAGCCCTCTATTTTTATTGTTTACAAAAACTTCTTCTTTTTGCTTACTGCGTATCGAAGAGCTTTTTGATTAACTTACAGTATTCTGCCTTAGTGTAAACTATGATTCTATGAAAAAAGCTTTATTTTTCTCCCTGATCGCTTTCTGTTGTTTTTTCCGTACCCAAGCACAGGAGGTTTTTCATGACTCCACGGCCTTACTGATTTTGGACAAGGTTGGAGCTTATTTTGGGGAAGTGAATTCCTTGAAATTTAATACCAAAACTTCTCAGGATGTAGGCTTCCGTGATGATTTTTTCATCAAGGAGTTTCGCTCCGGTGAGTTTATCATACAGGGGCCAAATCAACTTTCAGCCAAAGTAATTGCCCAAGGTAAACCCCAATATTACTTCTACAATGGGAGTCAGATCGTATACTACTCCCTAGAGGATAAAATCTTTGTAGCTTCCGAGGCTCCGGACAATACCTTGGATATGCTGGAAAGTCTGTACACGGATTTCGGAATTCAACTGGTGGCTGCGGATTTTCTGTATCCGGATTTTGCCTTTCACATGACTGAGACCATGGACTACATCGAATACCTTGGGGAAGCAGAGGTGCATGGTCAAAAGTGCTTCCATGTAGGTGCGGCAAATGCTGAGATGACTTTTCAAATTTGGGTCTCACAAGACCTGGAAGCCAGACCAGCCAAAATAGTGGTGACTTATCTGGGCGAACCTTATGCCCATCAAGTGGAGGTAACCTTCGAAAATTGGGAGATTAACGAGACTTACCCTGATTCAATTTTTGAATTTCTTCCCCCACCCAACTCAAAACAAATTACTTGGACCAAAAAAGACTAGGCTATGCATACTTTTAAGACAATTATCAAATACTCCTTCTTCCTGTCTTTACTGATTTTATTTTCTTTGCCTGAATTAAGTCATGCACAGCGATTTGCAGGTAGGAGTGGTGGTGGGGCGCGTCCCGCTGTTTCAAGACCGGCTTCCCGTCCGGCTACAAAGCCTGCTGCCAGACCTGCTACTCAGAATAGAAGCCGAAATACCAATACTAATCTCAGTCGCCCTGCACAGTCTTCAAGTGGAAACAGGGGAGGAGCTATCAATGGTGGCTCCAATCGAGTTACTAAGTCGCCGAAAGTAGAAAACAAAGTTAGTTCCATCAAAAATACCGGAAACACCAATACCGGAAACCGGCTAAACAATGTAAACACAGGCGATCGGGGATCTAACAACCGAGTGAATATTGATAAAAGCCGGGGTGACGTCAATATCAATATTGACAATAGCCGAAACACCATTGTCCGGAATAATCGAAATGTAGCGTATCGACCACCTTATCGTCCCTACGTCAGACCACCCTACATCTGGGGAGGATTCGGGTTTTCTTGGTATAGACCCTATTACTATCATCCGTTTACACCTTTCTATTGGGGTCCGGCCTGGCATCCATGGGGCTTTTTTGTGGCAACCCTTGCTGTGACCGCTATTGTGGTGAGTGTGGATAACCAAGACTACCATTACGACGAGGGGGTTTTTTATGTGGAAGCAGATGATGGCTATGTGGTGGTAGAGGCTCCTCAAGGAGCTACTGTGAAGGTCATTCCCAAGGAATCCGAGGTAGTGGAAGTAAGCCCTACGGTGAACAATTATTACTACGGTGGTACCTTCTATGAGCAAAATGACGGAACCTACACAGTAGTTCCTCCTCCAGCAGGTTCAGTCGTATCCAACCTTCCCGAGGGTGCCGAGGAAGTAAAGGTAGGGGAGCAGACCTTTGTTAAATTTGGAGACACCTACTACATGCCCGTAGAAGTGGATGGGAAAAATATGTATGAAATCGTGCAGGTGGAGGAGGAGGAATCCTAGTTTTTATTCTTGGGTCGAAGGCGAGGAAGGCAAGGGTTTTGCAAAGAATGGGCTAAAGCCGCATTCCTATTCAATAGATGCATTTAAAATGCTGCCCAATACCTAAGGCATTTTCTGTAAAATCCCGGTATGAAGTGCTGGGCTAGAATCGGTGAAGATCTTAGACCCAAATTCAATTTGGGGTTAGTACATGCCGTTCCTTCAGGGTAACATGGCAAATCGGAAAGGTTGAACTCTTGGGAAAAAGGGATTAGTCTCTCATTTGCACCTGAAAAAAGACGTATAGCATCTCCGAGGCAATCTGCAGGGAGCGCTCATCATATTTTTCTGCTTCTAAATCGGTACCATCAAAGGCCTTGGGATCTTCATAACGCACCGGAATGCGCCGCTCTGTGCCGGGAATAAAGGGGCAGTTTTCATCGGCATGATCACAGGTCATTACTGCAGCAAAATGTAGGGCATCATTGGCGGGATCATCAAAAACCTTGGAAAAAGCGATGATTGGATCACTTTCGTCCGAGTAAAAAACAGAATAAATCGGATTGCTTCCGTTTTCCTTGAATGAGATTCGAAACCCACTCCTTTTGAGTGAACTGACCGCGCGATCATTGAATGCGGTGACTTCCACACCTCCGGAATAGCAATTGGCCGGAATGCCATGGAGATCGGCAGCTGTTTTAGCCAAAATTTGCGAAAACTGGCTCCTGCGAGAATTATGCGTGCAAATAAAATTTAGGTTCACATCCTGACCTTGATCGAGTTTGGATTGGATGTAGCTGATCAAAACTTCCAAAACAGCCTTCCGCTCGGCAGGGATGGGTTGTTTTTTAGCGTTTTGAATGGTTTCGGCTAGAGTAGGATAAAGGGATACTTTTTGCATATGGAAAGCGGATTGGCACAAGTAAAAAAAGACCTTCCAGGTTTTGAAACCTGAAAGGTCTGAACATCTGATTTAGCAGCAGCCTGATCCCGGAGCGCAGGAAGAAGCCTGCAATTGCTCCAAACTAAGCTTTGGTTTTTTGTTTTTTTCTCCAGGTTTTTCAGCATATACCGTGATGCTGAAAATTCCCGTTTGCTTGGATAAAAACTGCTGAATTTCCTCCTGAGAAAGATACTTTTCTAGGATATCATCGGGCAGGGTGATGGTCTTTTCTTTTTGGATTTGGATAGATTGGAATCCAGCCTGCTGTATGAAGGACAAGTAGTCGGATTTTTGAATTGCTCCCGCCACACATCCTGCATACATCTCTGCATCCTGTCTGAGTGCCTCTGGCAAATCTCCTATCAACACGATATCTGAGATACTGAAGTGACCTCCGGGCTTCAAAACCCGGAAAATTTCACCGATGACTTTTTCTTTATTAGGAACCAAATTGAGCACACAGTTGCTGACAACCACATCGGCTACGTTGTCATTTACCGGCATTTGATCGATGTCTCCTTCCCGAAACTCCACATTGTGATAGCCAAGCTTTTCCGCATTGGCTCTTGCCTTTTTGATCATCGCAGGGGTAAAATCAATCCCGATTACCTTGCCTTCAGGGCCGGTTTCGTGTCTTGCCACAAAGCAATCGTTGCCCGCTCCTGATCCCAAATCAATGACCACGTCTCCTTGTTGGATTTTGGCAAATTGGGTAGGAAGTCCGCAGCCCAATCCCAAGTCGGCATCTTCCAGATAGCCCTCGGTACCGGAGTAGTCGTCCATCATGATGTTATACACTTTGGTGGAGGGAGAGGTAGCTCCGCAGCAGGATGCGGCGTTTTCTGCTTTTCCCTGTTCGGCGATTTTTCCATAGCGCTCCCGCACTACTTCTTTTAGTTTTTGTTCTTGATCCATGTTTTGCTTGTGAAAATGAATGTCTTTTTTGTCAATAATCAGGTACAGGATGGGGTCGTACAATTAGAATAAGATTCAAAAAAGGATTGGAAGAGGTTTCGGAGCATGGTCCAATTTTCCGGATGAATGCAATAATTAACTCGAGTACCTTCTATGCTACCCTGAATGAGACCCGCTTCTTTGAGTTCGCGAAGGTGTTGCGAGATCGTTGCCTGTGCCAAGCCGATTTCCATCACCAAATCCCCATTGATACAGGAATTGGTTTTGATCAAGTGTTGAAGGATGGCTATTCTGGCAGGATGGGCAATAGCTTTAGCCATTTGGGCAATTTTATTTTGTTCCTCGGTGAATAGATGTGTTTGAGTGACTCCCATTTAAATATTATTTCATTGCAATATTACGATAAATAAATTAAACAAGAAGAATTCTAAGATTTTTTATCCGTGCCAGTACGGATACAAATTCAGGGTCTACGGGGATTTTAGGGGATATTAAAAAACTCCAATTTTAGAATTCCTAAACAAAAAAAATCATGAAAAGCTTATTACTCATTTTTCTCCTGCTCTTTGTGGAGACAGTTCCAGGTACCATTCTCGATGAGAAAGATCTGAAAGTAACCAGTTACAATAAAAAGAAGCAACACCAGAAATCACCCAAAAAAGTATTTATAAGAAGCTATAAAGCGCTTTTTGAGGTTTTTGAGGAAGCTTCAGCAAAGACTTCTGGCTCTAAAAAAGAGCGTGCAAACCGGACCACTTTCACCTCTGGAACTTCTACTCGAATGGGAGTTCAGATATCCGGAGTGGATGTAGCTGATTTTCAAAAAATCATTGATCAGTCGTATCAGGATTTTGTCAATCAACTGACTAGTCAGGGGTTTGAAATCATGACAGCAGCTGAGGCCAGCCAAAGCGACTATTTCGAAGGTTGGACGCTAATGAAAGGTGGAGCTTCTTCGGATGACCAAGCGGCAGGATTTGTCATGGTTACCCCTACTGGATTTGAGTATTTAGTGAAAGGTGTCGCCAAAAGTGGACGTGAAAAAGGCACTTTTTTGGATATGGGGCCAAAAATTTCAAAAGAGCTTGGCGATGTCTATGTGGCTGATGTCAATTTTATCTTTCCATTTGTGACCTTGGATGCGGATGCCTCTATGTGGACAAATACTTCCTCTGTCAAAGCGAAAATCGGGTATCGAATTGAGCCGATTATGAACACTTCACAGGAAAATCAGCAGACTTCATTGACTGGCTTTGCCAAAGGTTTTGGGTCTATGGGTTCTTCTGAAGTAATCAGTTCTCAAGTACGCTTTCTCTCCGGAAATGATATTGGCAATAATCCATTCTTCGACGCTAAAGTGGAGTTGAAGAAAGCGGTGTATTTCGAAGATGTTTTTGAAGATAAAAAAATCAAGGAAGTGACTCAGGCACAATCTGATATGTTTTCTAAAACGGGATATAGTCAGCTAGTGATGGTATCGGGTGATCAAAGTACAGTCGCTTCCCATTTTGCCGAATGTGACTCAGAGCGCTATGTGAGTTCTGCTTCAGGCGCGATGAAAGATATGGTAGATGCGGGGATTTCAAATTTTGTGGAAATGACAAAAGATTAAGGCATTCCGCCCACCAAATTATTTTCCAAGGCAAATTTCAAAAGACCAACCAGCGTGTTGGTCTTTGTTTTTTGGTAGATATTTTTTCGGTGGGTTTCCACCGTTCGCTCAGATATGAAAAGTTTTTCGCCGATTTCCTTATTGGAAAACTCATCAAAAATCAATGTTAAGACCTCCTTTTCCCGATCTGTAAGAATCCGCTCGTCTTCTGGAAACCGCATTCGCTGAATAAGAATTTTCTGAATCTCAGCACTAAAATACATTCCGCCATCGGCTACTTCCCTCAAGGCTTTTAATAGTTCTTCATGTGCCGCTTTTTTCAGTACATAGCCTTCTGCCCCTGTGGCTAAAGCCTCCTTGACTCGATATGGCTCATCATGCATACTGAGAAAAATCAATTTGGTGCCTGGGGATTTTGATTTCACTTTTTTGGCCAAGGCGATCCCCCCAATTTCGGGGATGGAAATATCTGAAATTATCAGGTCATGGATCTCGTTATTTATCCGTTCCAAAGCTTCCTCTACGGTAAAGGCAGTATCAACTTGACTTATTTCCGGCTGACTTTCGATCAAAAACTTCAAACCGTCCAGTAAAATCCGATGATCATCAACGAGGAGAATTTTCATTCAAGAATGGGGTTTAATTGGCTCGGTGAACATACGGAAAGGTAACCAAAAGCTCCGTTCCTTGCTGCCCATCTTGGGTGAAAAGCTCCAATTTTCCATTGAGCAATTCGGCACGGGTGGTGATATTTTTCCAGCCATTTCGCTTGCTATGCTGAAAAACATTCGGATCAAAGCCCTTTCCATCATCCAGAATCTGGAGTTTGGCGATACCCTGATTTTGTGACAAAATAAGCATGATATGACTTGCCTTGGCATATTTGAGGACATTGTTGATCCACTCCTGACAGATTCGGAAAAGGTTGATCTCGACCAATTCATCCATGCGGTCCGGGAGGTCTTGAGACTCGATTTCCAGTTTTACTTTTTCTCCGGCATTGATGCGGTGAGCGAGGTCCTCCAGGGCCGAAATTAACCCAAATCGGATCAGGGTAGCAGGCATCAGATCATAGACCACATTACTGATTTCCTTGGACATCTCATCCAAAACGGAATCGGTACGGCTGACCAGTTCGGTTTTAAGCTCTTCTTTGGCTTGATTGTTTTTGAGCTGGGACACGTACATCCTAAGTGCTGAAATATACTGCCCAAATCCATCATGAAGATCTTGAGCCATACGCCTTCGCTCCTGCTCTTGGGATTCTAGAGAAGCTTGGATAAATGCTTCTTTGACTTTCAGTTCCCGATCTTTCACAAGCAACTCTTGCTTTCGCCTATTTCGATTCTGATAGAAAATAAAAATAGCGATTAGAAGTACCAACAATAGTCCTAAGGCTGCAAAGGCAAAGTAGTTTCGCTGTAACGTTGCATTTTTTTCCTGAAGTTCCGCATTTTGTAAAGCAATTTGGCTTTCCTTTTTTTCCAGATCATACTGCACCTGTAAGTCTGTCAGTAATTGTGCGTTTTCTTCGTTGAAGACTTGCTTACTTAGCTCCTGATATTCGTCTAAGTAGGCATTGCCTTTTTCAAAGTCACCCTTTCTAAAAAAAATCTTTGCTAAGGCGTTTTTTAGGGTCAGGGAGTAGTTGACCAATTCTGGATTATTCTCCAAAACTTTCAGTCCTCGTTCAGCAAACTGCAAGGCCTTTTCACTTTGACCCAAATCAACATGTGCTGTCGCCGCGTTGCTGACGATGCTCAGTTCCATTTTGGGATCAGGAGTAAAGCCGTCCGAGTCATCCAAGGCTATAGTTAGCATCAAAAGTCCCTTTTCATAGTTTTTTTGTCCGATGTAAAGAGCTCCCAGATTGTCGTGCACTCGATGAAAAAGCACCTTGTTTCCAGCTGTTTTGGCATTTTCAATGGCTTGTCGGTAATATCGTTCGGCCTGCTGCTCTTCTCCCATCAGCCTGTAGCAAATACCCAGATTTGCAGATGAAATCGCAATTCCGTTGGAATCCTTTAATCGCTTCCTGATTTCTAAAGCTTCCAAATGATACTTGATAGCTTGCTCGTAAAGTTCTAGCTCCTGATTGGCAAGCCCAAGATTCGAAATACTGCTCACAAAATTAGCTTCGAGGGCGTTGGGATCACTACGGCCTATTTCCAGTGATTTGGAAAAGTAATCAATGGCTGCTTTGTAGTCCGAAGAGTTGAGCCGATTCATTCCCAGATTATTGAATGAACGCTGTTCCAAAGCTTTCCAGCCTTGTTTTTGGCTTTCTTCGAGTATTTGGGAAAAAATAATCAACGAACTGTCTGTTTGCTGATGAACATCATAATAGATGCCGAGATTTTGCAGGATTTCATAGTAAATACGTGATTTGCCTACTTCTTTTTCAGCAGTTGTCAGGACTTCTTGAATTTTGAATTTGGATTCTTCTCCATCACTGAAAATCATGGAAAAGGTATGCTGCTGAATGGCTCGATAGCGAATAGAATCAGGGAGATTCTGATTTTGAAAAACTTGTTCTAAGCTATCAGCACTTGATTGCTGCTTGCCTAAAGCCAGGGATGTGCCTACCAAAAAAATAAAGAGTGAAGAAATGCTGTAGAGTTTTTTCAATGGAGGGATTTTAATCTCACAAAGTAACTCCACTGACTATTTAATCAAATTTTTTTTATAGATATGGTTCATTTTTTTCTCCAAATAATCATGTCGTAGAATCTCATAGAAATTAGTGTAGAACCTTCATTTCTGTGAATTGAAAGACGAACCCTTCCCCTTCCAAACTATAAAAATACCCACTAGCACGGATATCAAAATACCCAATTCGTTGTATTTCTCTGGATGATTTTTACGGGCAACTTGCAAATAAAAATCCACTATGAAACTAAGATCTTTACTACTTGGCCTTTTGGCCTTCGTTTTTTTTGCATGCCCAGATAAGGATGATGAGATTCCTCAGGGTTCTCTGAATGTAGAAGCTACCATCGACGGGCAAGCCTGGAGAGGTGCCGGAAATAGCCGAATTACCAATGTGGCAGGTTTCACTGTCTTGGCTATCGGAGCCGGAGCGACTGATCGCTCTAATTTGGCTTTTACGCTGGATGCAGAGCGAACTGGGAATTTTGACCTAGCAGGTACAGCTCTTTGGACTACATCCAATCAAGTGGTGCATAGCGCAACCTCCGGAACTCTTACGATCACAAATATTGATGGGGACAAAGTATCGGGCACTTTTTCTTTCAAGGCGAGTCCGATGACTGGTAGTGGGCCCGAGGTGAATATTACAAACGGAAAGTTTACGGATGTAAATATTATGCGCTGATCAATTTTTAAGTGAAACTGAAATTCACAAAATCCATACCCTATAGAGTTAAATGGACGACTTTTAGCTTTTGTTTGGGACTTTTTTGATAAAGGGGAGGCAAGGGTGTGCCTCCCTTTTTTTTAGATCAGGTTCTCCTTTTCTAGTTTCAATTTGATCCGTTCATGCTGCTCCCAGAATCTAGTCTCAATTTTCTGCATCGCGCTCTGGAATCTCGGTCGATTCTTTATCGGTTCAAATACCGGTTCATCTTTCAGATACAAAAACCAAAATTGATTATTTTCCTCTTTGGCAAAGGCTTCCAAGGATTCCAATGCTTTTTCCCAATCCTCCTCTATCGCATGCTTGGTGGCCAAAGCTATATTGCGGTAAATGGATTGATCTAATTCAGCAAATTCTTGGTACTCTTCAAAAAGTCGATTGGCCTCCTTTACTTTTCCATTCTGCTCATAGACCAGTGAGATTTTAGAATTTTCTAATTCATAAATAGAAAGACCATTGGTCTCTCGAGCTTCCACAAAAATGGTGTAATAGAAATCTGCACTGTCGTACTTCCTGTCTAGGTAGAAAAACTTTCCAATATCCTGAAGAATATCCAGTCGGCTTGGATCTCTTTCCCATAACTTAATCAAGCGCTGACGCATCTTTTCATTGTCCTTTTCTTTGGCAAAGAGGATGTATGACCTCAGGTGCGGGGCATAATAATTTGTCGAATCAAAAGCTAAAGATCGATCGATAAATTCCTTGGCTTCATCTACAAAACCTGCCGTAACCAGGGCATTTGCCAACTGAAGGTAGCTGTAACTTTGAGAAGTGGAGTCTCCACTTTCTACCTGAATCTGTACTGCCTTTAAGGCATATTCCAGGTATTTTTCTGTATCTGGCTCCAGCCTAAAATAGAAATCTGCCAGCATTTGTATGGCTAAGGCCGAATTTGGGTTGTATTCGAGTGCCTTTTCCAAATAAGGTCTTGCAAGGGCAAATTCTTCGCTTTGGATATAATAAAAGGCCTTAGCCGTCAGGCTTTCGGCCGATTTTGAATCGAACAAGAGCGCCTTGTCGGCGTAAGAATTTATTTTCTCGGTATACTGCTTTTCAGCGCGAAACATCTCCAATAAGTAGTAGGAGATAGCCACGTGAGCGTAAGCCAAAGAAAACTCTGGGTCCTGCTCGATTGCCTTTTCGAAAAGGGCAATCCCTTTCAGAAGGCCTTCGTCAGTCCGGGAATGGTAAGGTTCCAAAGCCTGGAGGTAATAGTCGTAAGCGAGAAGGTTATCCGTCGGTCGCTTTTCGATTTGTTCAAGTTCAGTCGGAGTGACGAATACCTTGATCGCATCTGTGATTTGGGTCGCAATTTCATCTTGAATGGAAAAAATGTCTGCCAATTGACGATTGTACTGCTCCGCCCAAACTTGCCGCTCTGTCTCTGCATCGATCAACTGGATGCTGAGTAAGACTTGCTCCCCGACCTTTTGCCCGCTGCCTGAGACAAAATAGCTTACCCCAAGCTCTGAAGCCATTTCAGGAATGCTTTTGTTGGTATTTCGGTACTTTTCTACGGACGAGCGACTGATCACCCGGAGGTTTTTGATTTTCTGAAGATTGTTCAGGGTAGACTCCATCAGACCATTCACAAAGTAGAGATTGCTGGAGTCGGCACTTTCATTTTTAAAGGGGAGTACCGCAATGGATTTCTCTTCCAGGGAAAACTGAGGCTCCGTTTTGGGCCAAAAGAAATAGCTGAATGCTACAACTAGTAAAACTGCCAAAAGTCCAAAAATCCAAGTTTTCGAAAGCCTATCTTGGTTTAGTTGTGCGATAGGGTTATCTTCTTTTTGAGGTATTTCTATTTTTTGTTTTCCTACTTCGCCGGGAGGAAAACCATACTGTTCGCGAAAACACTTGATAAAATAAGACGCGCTACCAAAACCTACCTGATACGACACTTCCGAAACAGTCATGTTTCCTTCTTTGAGGAGATCCATGGCAATTTCCAAGCGGATTTTTCGGATGAAGATGCTTGCCGAAAGGCCGGTCCCTGCCTGTATTTTTCTCAATAGGTTGGATCGGCTCATGTTCATCGCCTCTGCGAGTTCGGATACACCAAATTGCTCATCGGAAGCTTTATCCACCACGATGGCAGTGGCCTGAGAAAGGAAGTCTTCGCTATGTTTTTGATCTTCTGCCATGCTAAAAATTCATTTTCAAGGTAGAGAAATTTACTCAAAGTGACAGCCACTTTTTCCGAAGATTCTCCTGCCAATCCAATGCTTTTGCGTCATAGTTTATAGCCTTGCGTCATAAATTTTATCCTTGAGCGATACTTTATGCTTTTGGCATCCTGCCTTTTACACCCACCTCTGAGGCTTGCCCCAACTTTGTAGCAAACAAAATTCAAAAAGTATTCAATCAAAAAACAACACTATGAAAGCTTTAAAAAACAACACGCTCAAAGTCATTGCTAGCCTTTTACTAGCAGTAATCCTTTTGCCCGCATGTAGTAATGCGCAAGACAAGGCTGGAAAAACTCAGCAAATTGAAGCGCCTAAACTTGACATTCATACGGCAGTGATGACCAATAATCTGGATGTGGTCAAGCAGCATATTGCTGCAGGTTCGGATATTAATGCAAAGGAATCTTTTAGTGGATCCACTCCTCTCATTACAGCAATCACATTTGACAAGCGGGAAATCGCTCAAAATCTAATTGAGGCCGGAGCGGACTTGACCATCGCCAACAATGACGGAACGACTCCACTGCATGCTGCGGCCTTTTTTGGTCGGGTAGAAATCGTGGAAATGCTGCTTGATGCGGATGCGGACAAGTCACTCCAAAATAATTTTGGGTTTACTCCTCGCGAGACGGTCATGGGACCATTTGCCGAAGTCAAGCCGATCTACGAAATGATGAAGCAGCAACTCGGGCCAATGGGTCTTGAATTGGACATGGAGCGACTGGAAAAGACTCGCCCCGTCATTGCGATGATGCTTCAATAATTCCCAGTATCATTTCATCAGATCATGACAACTCAAAGAAGATACGATATTGATTGGCTGCGGGTGATTGCGATCGCCCTGCTGCTGATTTACCATATTGCGATAGTATTCCAGCCTTGGGCCATGTTTCTCGGTTTTATCAAAAGCGAGGAGCTCATGACAGGGCTTTGGAAGCCGATGACCCTATTGAATGTCTGGCGGATACCTTTTCTATTCTTCGTATCAGGAATGGGGGTTTACTTTGCTATCCGCAAGCGAAACTGGAAGGAACTCTTGATGGAGCGGAGCAGGCGAATCCTGCTTCCCTTCCTTTTTGGAGTGGTGGCGATTGTGCCTATTCATTTTTTGATTTTCCAAGCTTATTATATTCTCCCGTTGGGTTACTCAGCACATCCTGCCCATTTGTGGTTTCTAGGAAATATTTTCGTCTATGTGCTTCTTTTAGCTCCGATCTTCTTTTACCTGAAAAAATCAGAAAATGGAGCTTTTAAGAAGAAGCTAGCAGTCTGGATGAGTAATCCCCTTGGCCCTTTGTCTCTTTCATTGCTTTTTGTTTTGGAGGTGATTTTGGTCAAACCACAGGTCTTTGAAATGTATGCCTTGACTTGGCATGGATTCTTTATCGGAATTTTAGCTTTTTTCTGTGGTTTTCTGCTGGTCTACAGCGGAGAAGCTTTTTGGAAAACGGTCTTGAACTGGCGTTGGGCTTACCTAGGGCTAGCTTTGGGGATGTATCTGACTCGATGGATGGTCTATGATTTGGTCGCTCCCGGCTATTTGATGGCGATAGAATCGATCTCTTGGATTATGGCCATTTTCGGTTTTGGGTACAGGTACCTCAATAAGCCGAGTGCTATCTTGAGCTATCTGAGTCAGGCGGCATATCCGGTTTATATCTTGCACATGGTGGCCTTGCATACTGCGGCTTCGGTGATTTTACCGCTGAATTGGCCGATTTTCTTTAAATTTCTTGCCATTATTGGATTCACAGGAATTTTCTGTTTCGTGATTTTCGAATTCCTGATTCGTCGAATACCATTCCTAAGACCGCTGTTCGGACTTTCTTGGGATTTCAAAACCTCCAAAATCAAACCACTATCCGTTCCTTCCCTTGATTGATTTTCAGGGAATGTTTTAAGCATTTATCAGCACTATGAACTCATCAAAAAGAAAATATGCCATCCTTGCGGGGCTTTCCCTGATCCTGATGGCAGTCTTAGCAGGCTATGCCTATGGCTTTGTCTATGGCTCCTTAGTTTTTCCCGCAGATGCTGAGAAAACGAGGGATTCGATCCAGCAAGCTCTTGGAACCTATCAATCTGGCATCGCTGCTTGGATAGGGATTTTAATCTTGGATATTTTGGTCGCATGGGTCTTGCATCTGTATCTTCGGGAAGTACATCCTCGCCTTTCCCTCACGACCGCAATGATCCGAATTTTGTATTCAGCGGTGTTAGGATTGGCGATATATCACCAACTGACAGTCATTTGGATCCTAGATGAGGGTACGGCAAACCAGATCATTCAAGAGCTGAAAGCCTTCGAAAGCATCTGGTCTAATGGCTTGATTCTTTTTGGACTCCATTTGATTGGTTTAGGGTTTCTTGCCTGGAAGGCTGAATTCGTGCCCAAATTTTGGGGAGTACTATTGATTTTTGCAGGAATATCCTACTCGGCAATTCATCTGGCAAAAGCTTTTTTTCCTGAGCAGATCGATCAGATCATTTCGATCGAACAGGTACTTTCTTTACCCATGGCCCTTGCTGAAATTGGATTGGCAATCTGGCTTGTTTGGAAGGGTGGAAGGATTCCTAGTCACAGTAAAAATTTGTCTCAATGAAACTCAAAAAAGTACTTCGAATCCTTTTTATACTCGTGTCAATTTCCGCTACCATTTATTTCGTCCCTTGGTTGATCCTGCGGGCTTGGCTGGCACCAATCCCTGATACTATTCAGGAGCAGGTAGCAATGGCTATAAATTACAAACTGGATGGTATCATCGTCTATGTGGATCAGGGTGGAAAAGAACCGCATTTCTATTCGGCTGGCTGGAAAGATCGGGATCAAAAAGCCCCTGCCGACCCCAATTCACTATTCAAAATCGCCAGTATCAGCAAGCTCTACATCGCCGCTGCAGCCAGCAAAATCGTGGCGAGTGGAGCCCTTTCGCTGGATGATACCTTGGAAGAGTTGCTTCCTGAGGTTGCTAAACATATTGAAAATGCAGATCAAATTACCCTTCGACTTTTGATCCAACATCGCTCCGGGATTCCTAATTATTCTGACCAGCCGAATTATCCCTGGGATAAGCCATTTACCGAAAATCGTCCGGCCTTGGAATTGATCTACGACTTGCCGGCTGACTTTGCTCCCAATGAGAAATACGCCTATTCAAACACGAATTATTTGCTGATCGGTGAAATTTTGGACAAAACCTTGGGCTATTCTCATCATGACTTTATCCGAACAGAGATTTTAGAGCCTCTGGGATTGAAGCGCACCTATAGTTTGCTATCGGAAGTGGATCAGGATGAACTGATGAGTGGGTATTTTGTGGGCTATCCTTTGGATATAAAGGGAAATGATTTTATCCACCCGGGAGGATCCATGATTTCTACTGCGGAGGAAGTGGGAATTTTCCTCCGCGCCTTGATCGACGGGACCTTGCTCACAGAAAAGGAGCAAGAAATTTATTCCTCGGTATACGTCTATGAGCACACTGGGCTCGTGCCTGGCTACCAAAGCATTGCCAGATATCATTCGGATATCGATGCGGTGGTGGTACAGTTTGTCAATACGAATGGAGGCTACGCCTGGAACTTACACGAGATTGTATATAATCGGGTGGTGAAGATTTTGAGGAGGAATAAATAGCTTTTGTTTTTTATAAAAGATAGATGTTTGAAAATCTTTGCGCATCGATTTCATCTTTTGTGCCTGAACTTTTTTGAGTATACTTGTGTACACAATAAGGTACACCAAATTTGATTTTATGTTAGTCATCAGTTCTCGAGAATTCAGGGATAACCAGAAAAAGTATCTTGACTTAGTTGATCAAGATGAGCATATCATCATCCAAAGAGGGAGAAATAAATCGTATGTGCTATCCCCTGTGAAGGAAGGGGATGAGTTTTTGATGGACCCTAAAACTAAGGCTCATATCCAAAAGGGCATAGCTGATCATCAATCAGGAAGAATTACAAAAGTAAAGCCTGAAGACATCGATGCTTTACTTGGGCTATGAAATATGAACTTGCCTTTACGGATCAAGCCATCAAGGATATTGAGAAGTTTAAGATTTCAGGAGATAAACCTTTGCTTCGAAAATTGAGAGCTTTATTGGATGAGTTGCAAGTTCATCCTCAAACTGGAACTGGCAAACCAGAAAGATTAAAGCATGATTTTGCTGGTTATTGGTCCAGAAGAATCAATCATAAGCATAGGTTGATTTATTCCATCGAAGAGGACAAAGTGCTAGTCACGATAATTGCTGCCTTTGGACACTATTCTTAATTAAATTGACATTGCTTAAAAATGACAATCAACAGATTGATTATTCTTCAAATCAATCCCCTCCCAATCGCATCCTCAGCCCTAGATTTCCCCTCAGGAAGACTTGATCTCCTAATAAGTAGGGTGTAGCTTCCATTAGTATTCCCAGTCTTCTAAAAGTAGAAATGGGTTTAATCGTTGTGCCAAAGGGTAGCCCTATTGAAGCTTCTGGACCTATTCCGAAATCACCAAAAAATCCCAGCATGACTCCTCCATGGAGATTATACCACTCCGAGCGGTAAAAATTGTATTGTCCAATAGCTTCTATGCCAAGGTCAAGCTCCAATCTGTCTGGAGCTAAAAATCGAAGTTCACCAAAAAACTTCTTTTCGATATCAGTTCCGACGCCGATCTGCGCAGATAGTCCTGAATGATATATCCCCACTTGAACCTGAGAAAAAGCCCTGCTAAAACAAAGAAAGGCAAATACAAAGATTAAAATGTGCTTCATAAAGATTCGATTTTCAATAATTGGTTAGTTTCAAATAAAGGCAAACATACTACTATAAATCACATTAAAAAACTGAAATTATGTATTTAGCAAGTTGATCTAAGGGGACTTATTTGTGACCTGAGATTGAAGGCTTCGACTCCGCTCAGCCTGACATTGATTTTGCTTAGCTCGACGTCAAGAACAATATCTAATGTATTGCTGAATTTCTTTTCCAGGTTAATTCTTCGGTATTTCAATTTTCTTTCCCTCAAAAGCCCATTTCTGCTATCTTTGTGCCTTATTTTGAGCGGGATGCCCCGCGTGAGGGATAGAAGCGGTATCTGCCTGATCCGATGGCAATCGGATCAGCGGATAAGAGCGGATAGCCCGACCCCGCCTTTTCCGGCGGGGGCACGCCCAAAAAAGCCCGACATTCATTCATCCGACCATATTCGATAGTGAAAACGTATCAGGAATTCAAACAGGTAGATTACCCGCACATCGGGGAGTCAATCCTTCAGTATTGGAAAGAAAATCAAATCTTCGAAAAGTCCATTGCCAACCGGGAAGGTGCGGAAACCTTCACATTTTTTGAAGGTCCGCCTTCGGCAAATGGAACTCCCGGGATCCACCACGTGATGGCCCGGACGCTGAAGGATATTTTCTGCCGCTACAAGACACTGAAAGGTTTTCAGGTCAAGCGAAAAGGAGGTTGGGATACGCATGGACTTCCTGTGGAGCTTCAAGTCGAGAAAGAACTCGGCATTACCAAAGAAGATATCGGCAAGAAAATCTCGGTGGAGGAATACAATAAGCGATGCAAGGAAACGGTGATGCGATTCAAAGACGAATGGGATGACCTGACCGAGAAAATCGGCTATTGGGTTGACTTGGATGATCCGTATATCACCTTTGACAGCAAATATATTGAGACGCTTTGGAGCTTGCTGAGAAGGCTTTATGAAAAAGGCTTGCTCTACAAGGGCTACACTATTCAGCCTTATTCACCGGCTGCCGGTACGGGACTTTCTTCCCACGAGTTGAATCAGCCAGGGACCTACAAAGACGTCAAAGACACTTCCATCACGGCTCAGTTTAAGTTGAAAGGGGAAGAGAATACCTACATTCTCGCCTGGACCACTACGCCTTGGACTTTGCCTTCCAATTCGGCTTTGGCGATTGGTGAAAACTTGGATTATGTGAAAGTGAAGACTTTCAACCCTTATACCCACGAGCCGGTCACGGTCATCTTGGCAAAGTCAAGAATGGGAGCTTATCTCAATCCAAAGGCTGCGGAGCTGAAGTTGGAAGATTATAAACCCGGGGATAAATTGATTCCTTACGAAGTGGTGGATGAATTCAAAGGGAAAAGCATGCTGGGATGGGAATACGAGCAGATCTTCCCAATTGAAGCCTTGGCATTGCCGAATCCGGCGTTTACGGTGGTAGCGGGTGACTATGTGACCACTGAAGATGGTACTGGAATCGTTCACTTGGCGAAGGCATTTGGTGCGGATGACTTTCGAACTTTGGTACAGAATAATGTGCCCGGCGTGTTTGTCAAGGATGACTTGGGTAATGATATTCCAGTCGTAGACAAGCAGGGGAAATTTCTTCCGGTAGTAGGAGAATACCTAGCTGCGAAAATGAAGGAGCATGGAATCACGGCTCACAAAGCGTATGGGGCGGATGATTTTTATGTCAAAAATTACACTGAGGATGATGAGAGTGCTGCGGATTTCAAAAACACCGATATCATCATCTCCATCATTCTGAAGAATGAAAATAAGGCCTTTAAGGTCGAGAAGTATGAACACACCTACCCTCACTGCTGGAGAACAGACAAGCCTGTCTTGTACTACCCCCTAGAGAGCTGGTTTATCAAAACCACTGCCTACAAAGATCAGCTGGTAGCCCTAAATAAGACCATCAACTGGAAGCCTGAGGCAACTGGTACGGGGCGATTTGGCAACTGGCTGGAAAATCTGGTAGACTGGAACCTCAGCCGTTCCCGATTCTGGGGTACTCCCCTTCCAATCTGGAGAACAAGCGATGGTACCGAAGAAAAATGTATTGGTTCTATTGCTGAACTCAATGCTGAGATCGAAAAGTCCATCGCTGCTGGCTTTATGAAGAAATCTCCTTATGAAGGAAAAGAACTGGATTTGCACAGACCCTATGTGGATGATGTGATTTTGGTTTCGGAGAAAGGTGAAAAAATGTTCCGAGAGCCAGACTTGATCGATGTGTGGTTTGATTCTGGAGCCATGCCTTATGCGCAGTGGCATTATCCATTCGAAAATGAGGAAATCTTCAAAGCCAACTATCCGGCGGATTACATTGCCGAAGGTGTGGATCAGACTCGAGGATGGTTCTTTACCCTGCATGCCATTGCCGTGATGCTTTTCGATAGCGTTGCCTTTAAAAATGTGATCGCCAATGGCTTGGTCTTGGATAAAAATGGAAACAAAATGTCCAAGCGATTGGGCAATGCTGTGGATCCGTTCAAGACCTTAAAAGAATACGGCCCGGATGCTTTGCGCTGGTACATGCTGAGCAATGCCAACCCTTGGGACAACCTAAAATTCAATCTGGACGGTGTAACCGAAGTGCAGAGACGCTTCTTCGGTACGCTTCAGAACAGCTATAATTTCTTTGCGCTATACGCTAATTTGGATTCATTCGTCTACGACAAGGCACAATCCGTACCGGTAAGTGAACGGGCAGAACTAGATCAGTGGATCGTTTCTAAGTTGCAGTCTTTAATTGCCGAGGTAGAGGAAGCCATGGATAATTATGATGCAACAAGAGCAACTCGAGCGATCATGAATTTCACGGTGGATCAGCTTTCCAATTGGTATGTGCGTTTGGCTCGGAAGCGATTCTGGAGGGGCGATATGAATAGAGATAAGCAGGCTGCCTACGAGACCCTTTATGAGTGTCTGCTTTCTATCTCCCAACTCATGTCTTCCTTTGCTCCTTTCTATGCTGATTGGCTCTACAAAAATCTGACAGAGGCAGGTGAAAGCGGCCAAGAATCTGTGCATTTGACGGATTGGGTTTCCGTAGACCGAGCCTTGATCAATACTGATTTGGAAGAGAGCATGGATTTGGCGCAGACGATTTCCTCCTTGGTGCATTCGCTTCGCAAAAAGGAAAAGTTGAAAGTTCGTCAACCGCTGCAGCGAATCTTGATCCCTGTTTTGAGTAAGAAAACGCAGTCCCAAATCAAGCATGTGGAAGAATTGATCAAAACTGAGGTCAATATCAAGGCGGTTGAATACATCGATGATGCTTCCGGGATTCTAGTAAAAGAAGTAAAGCCAAATCTGCCTGTGCTTGGCAAAAAATATGGTCCTAAGATGCGATTTGTGGTTGCAGCGATCAAATCATGGGGACAAGATCAAATCAATCAAGTCGAGCGAAACGGTTCGATTGCCATAGATGTTGATGGAGAAAAGGTAGATCTACTTTTGGAAGAGGTACTCATTTCTTCTCAGGACATTCCAGGGTGGTCTGTAGCTTCAGATGGAGGAGTGACAGTTGCCTTGGATGTTACCCTGACAGATGAGCTGAAGCAGGAGGGTGTGGCCCGCGACTTGGTCAACCGAATTCAAAACCTGCGAAAGGATATGGGACTGGAAGTACAAGACAAGATTCATATTTTGGTGGCTGATGGCAATGCATTGGTAGACGAGTCGATCAAAAATTTTGGTTCCTACATTCAATCTGAAACCCAAGCGCTGAGTTTGCGTGTGAGTGAGGAGGCAAAATCAGGAACTTTACTCGATATGGATGATTTCGAAATCGAAGTGAAGCTCACCAAAGCCTAATCCTAAATCATGAATAAATACATCAAATATTTCGGAATTGCGCTTTTGGTCATCCTCATCGATCAGGCAGTGAAAATGCTTGTTCATTTTGAGATGGATTTTGGCACACCTGGTCAAATTAAGATTTTTGGGGACTGGTTTAAGCTTCATTATACCACCAATCCAGGAATGGCATTTGGGATGGAGCTGGGAACCGAATATGGTAAACTTCTCCTAACTAGCTTCCGATTAGTAGCGATGTTTGGGATAGGTTATTATTTATATTACATCATACAAAAGAAGAATCATACTCTTTATATTATTTGTATTTCCATGATTTTGGGAGGTGCAATTGGTAATTTGATTGATTCTATATTTTATGGTGTTTGGTTAAATAATGCCCCTTATGATGCACCTACACCATGGTTTCATGGTCAGGTAGTGGATATGTTCTATTTTGATATTTGGGAAGGATACATCCCTGATTGGGTTCCGCTTTGGGGTGGAAGTTATACAGCATTATGGCCTATATTCAATATTGCAGATGCAGCAATTTTTGTAGGAGTGGCCATTATTCTGATTTTCCAAGGGCGTTTTTTCCCGGAAACACCGAAAAAAGAATCACCGGAACCCGAAATAGAGGTGAATGAACAGTGATTTTTGATGAATCAAAAAGAAAACCCTTTCTGGAATGCTCCCGAAAGGGTTTTTTTGTTAATTTTCACATTCCTATTCAATAATAAATAGCCGCCTCTTTATCGAATTATCAAAATTCGTTGGTAATAATTATACAATAATTAAATGATTGTAGATTCCTCGCAACCTTTTCAAATAGTCTATTCAATTTTCAATCATGAGTTTCTAGGCTTACTATTTGAGTCTTTTGTAGTGCAAATTGATGATAAAGGAAGACTCTCTTTAGCCTACCAAAATATCAGTTCCGCCAATGCCTCGGAGTTCGATTCCGGACTCGATACTAAGGACTATGAGTTGATCAAGTTGATGGATGCGATGCAACCGGAGGAGGTAATCAAACCGTTAATCCCTGCCAAGAAGAAAGTCCGTCCAAAAGACTATGTACAGCAGGTATTTGATCCAAAAACTGAAAATAAAGCCGTTCAGGAACTACTGCAAAAGCGTTTAGAGCGACAGCGCGCTGAGATATTGCCCAAGCTGATTGGTCGAAGACTTTTCGAGATGGGATCGGATGGAAGCCCAACTTGGAAGGAAATTGAAGTGCTGCCGGAGCCTACATCCATTATATTTCATTTTCATAAAAATCCAGACAATACGCATTATTACCCTACACTAAAATACAAGGGTGAGCAAGTCGTGATTCATGGAAAAGGTGGATACCTTTTATGTAAAGATCCTGCGTGGTTTACGGTCGATCAAAAGCTTTATCACTTTCCCAATCATGTTGATGGGATGAAACTTCTGCCTTTTTTGAGAAAGAAGTTTATTCTGATTGAGAAAAAGATGGAACCGGTGTATTTCCGAAAATTCATGGTTCCGATGATGACGCAATACAATGTAGACCCCAAAGGTTTTGAGGTGACTACGGATCGGGGAAAACCAGAGACCATTCTACAGTTTTATCCTTTGAGTGGAAGCCAAGGCGATATTTGGGGAGGCTTTTCGGACGAAAGTGAAGAGCAAAAGATTGTTTTTGAAATTCGATTCAAATACGGTGATGAGCTTTATCCTCCCGGTGCAAAAGAGGATGGATCCAGTCAGCCTGTTACCTTGATTGAGAAGGACGGTGAGTTCATGTTTAAGCAAACCATCCGGGCCGTACAAAAGGAAAAGTCCATGATCTCATTCATCAAGAAGCTTGGGATGGATTTTACCAAAGAGCGTCCTGTCAATCTTGCCAAAACCCTGGCATTTGAGTGGCTAAGCGAAAATGAGGAGTTTCTTGAAGAAAAGAGTATCAAGGTTATTCAGAAGCCAAGCTTCGAAGGAAAAGTCTATCATATAGGCAAGGCTCAGATGACCATCGAAGTCAATGAAAATATTGACTGGTTTGATGTCAAAGCCATGATCAAGTTTGGAATATACTTGGTTGCTTTTCAGAAAATCCGAAAAATGATCTTGCAGGGCAAGACTGAATTTGAATTGCCCAATGGAGAAATGGCGGTTATTCCCGCTTCTTGGTTTGTCAATTACTCGGAGCTGTTTTCTTTTATGGAAGATGGTACGGTGGATGGTCAAGTGATCATGCGGAAGCATCATTTGGCTTTGGCCAAGCAGCTTGAGGAAGGCAATCTTGTTCAGTTGACGCTCAGTAGAAAACTTGAGCAGCTTCGAGACTTTGAAAGTATTGAGGATTACGCATTGCCAGAATATTTTGAAGGGGATTTACGACCCTATCAAAAGGCCGGCTACAACTGGCTTCGTTTCCTTAATGAATTTAGATTTGGAGGCTGTTTGGCAGATGATATGGGTTTGGGTAAGACTGTTCAAACACTGGCTCTTTTGGCCTTCGAAAAGCAGGAAAACCCGGGTTTTTGTTCATTGCTGGTCATGCCTACTTCCCTGATTTATAACTGGGAGCTAGAGGCAAGGAAGTTCTGTCCTGAATTAAAAATTCTGGTCTACTCCGGTACACAGCGGATCAAGGATCCATTCAAGTTTAGAGAGTATGATTTGGTGCTGACATCCTATGGGATTACTAGACTGGATATCCATGTGCTGAAAGATTTTTATTTCAATTATGTCATTCTGGATGAATCCCAAGCGATCAAAAATCCAAGCAGTAACATCGCCAATGCAGTCAATAAGCTAAAAAGTAAGCAAAAGCTGATTTTGACAGGTACTCCAGTTGAAAATGGTACCATGGACCTTTGGTCTCAGATGAACTTTGTAAACCCAGGACTATTGGGTACACAGGCAGGATTCAAAAAGCAGTTTCTTCAGCCCATCGAAAAGCAAAATGACAAGGAGAAGGCGATTAAGCTGCATTCGATGATCAAACCATTTATTCTTCGAAGACTCAAATCACAAGTAGCAACCGATCTTCCGGAGAAAATCACCAATGTGAAGTACTCAGCGATGACTGAGGAACAGGAAAAGGTATACGAAGAGGTAAAAAGCTATTACCGGGAGAAAATCATTGGAGAGAATCCATTGGCATCTCTTGGTCGCCAACAGTTTACCTTGCTTCGGGGTCTTACCCAACTGCGACAGATCGCCAATCACCCCAAATTGGTTCGAGATAATTATGAGGGGAATTCCGGTAAGCTAGAAGATGTGACCTACATGTTGCAATCAACAGTTTCGGAGGGGAATAAGGTTTTGGTATTTAGTCAGTTTGTAAGGCATCTCGCTATAGTTCGGGAATATCTGGACTCGGAGGGAATATCCTATTGCTACCTCGATGGCTCGACTAAGGACCGACAAGGGCAGGTGGAGCGTTTTCAGCAGGATGACAGCGTAAAAGTATTTTTGATTTCCCTCAAAGCGGGTGGGGTAGGATTGAACTTGACCAAGGCAGAGTATGTCTTCTTGCTTGATCCATGGTGGAATCCAGCAGTCGAGGCACAGGCAATTGACCGAGCGCATCGAATAGGCCAAGAAAACAAGGTGATCATCTATAAATTCATCAGTATAGGATCAGTGGAGGAGAAAATCATGGCCTTACAGGATCGAAAGCTTGCACTTGCCGGGGAATTGATCGGAACAGAAGATAGCTTTATGAAAAGCCTCGATAGTGAGGATATTCGGGCTTTGTTGGATTAAATAATTTCAAAATTCCAAAATTTGAAAATTCCAAAATTGGAATAACTCTTCCGTTTTGGAGGATTGAAAGATTGGTAATTAGCTACTGGATAATTTTTCAATTTTTGAATCTTTCAATTTTCAAATTTAAAAAATTGAAAGTCAGTCGACTAGGCTACTATTCATAAGATTTAACCATAATTTATTCTTATCGAGTGATATTCTCAGAGATATTTTTCTAAATTATTACAATCAATTACCATTTATTCTTTCCTGCACATGCCTAGAGCCAAATCCGATAAAGATCGGAAAATCTTTGTGCTGGACACGTCAGTGATCCTATATGCACACAATTCCATTATGAATTTTGCCGAGCACGATGTAGTCATCCCGATTACGGTGTTGGAAGAACTCGATCAGTTCAAAAAGGGCAATGATACCAAAAACTTTGAGGCCCGGGAGTTTATCCGACTATTGGACAAGCTGTCGAGGGATCAAATGATCCATGAGTGGACTCCGCTCAATGGAAAGACCAAGGGGAACTTCAAGGTCTTGATGAACCCAGATAATAAGATCAATGCCAATGTGATCTTTGGAGAGGAGAAGAATGATCATAAAATCCTCAATGCGGCTCTTTACCTTAAAGAGAATGAGAAAAACCGAAAGGTCATTTTGGTCTCAAAAGACATCAATCTTAGGCTAAAGGCAAAATCGCTTGAGATTCTTGCTGAAGACTATGAGACTGGTAAGATCAAGAATATCACAGAACTCGAAAATACCGGCAAGTATGTGCTCGAAGATGTAGATCCAGATCATATCAATACCCTTTATGAGGTAGGATTTATCGAAGCCAAGTCTGTTTTGGGTACTCGTAAGCGAAAGGCTAATGCTTATTACATCCTCAAAAGCAATAAAAACTCGGTCTTGACTTATTACAATTCCGATGAGAATGTACTGGAGAGAGTAGATAAAAAGCTAGCATACAATATCAAGCCCAAAAATGCGGAGCAGACTTTTGCACTGCACGCCATCACTAATCCAAATATTAGACTGGTGTCCATTCAAGGGGTAGCGGGTACCGGAAAGACTTTATTGGCATTGGCTGGGGCCTTGGAGCAGCGTAGAGATTACAAGCAGATCTATTTGGCACGGCCGATTGTGCCTCTTTCCAACAAGGATATAGGGTATTTGCCTGGAGACATTAAGTCCAAGTTGAATCCTTACATGGAGCCGCTTTGGGATAATCTGAAATTTATCCAAAATCAATACAAGGAGACAGATAAGGAATATCAAAAGATCACTGAGATGGTCAATCAGGAAAAACTGGTTATTCAGCCACTTGCTTACATTCGAGGTCGTTCTTTATCCAATATTTTCTTTATCGTGGATGAGGCTCAAAACTTGACTCCTCACGAGATCAAGACCATTATTTCCCGAGCAGGTGAAAATACCAAAATCGTTTTCACCGGGGACGTGCATCAGATTGATACTCCGTATTTAGACTCCCAGTCTAACGGCATGTCCTACCTGATTGACCGGGTAAAAGATCATCCTCTCTATGCCCATATCAAGTTGGAGAAAGGGGAGCGGTCTGAGTTGGCAAACTTGGCGAATGAATTGTTGTAAATAGTCTTTCAGTAACTTTACTCAAATGGGCGGTCTTATAAATTCTTATAGGACCGCTTTTTTTGTGGACTGGAATAAAACATGTAAAACTTTGTAACCCTGAAACCCCCAAATTTTCTTTGGTAATTTGTCCGTAAGTGATAGAGAAGCGTACGTTTTTGAACACTAATTTTTTGAAAAAGCTTAAAATCAGGCTTCTAGGCCAATATTTTCACTTTGGGTCAGTTTTGGCATATAGGATTGGTACAAAAGCAAACCAACTTACAAAGCCATGACTACTTCAATCTTCACACAAAAAAACATCTGTGCAGCTTTAGGATTGGCAATGGCTGTTACCATTGTCATCAAAGCAAATGTCGAACAAAGACAAACAGAAAATACTGCCCGATTTGAAATCACTAAACCAACTACACAAATGGGCTTAGAAACTGCCGAAGGTCCTGAGATTCCTCAGGTAAAAATTTATCGAGAGGAAAACTCCTGATCATAGAGGAACTCTCAAAACGACAACTCGTAAGGGTTAATTTGGTTGATTGTTTGGTTAAATAGAAAGAGACGGGCATTGTCCGTCTTTTTTTTTCAATCAAACGTAGTTTTTTAATATTCCTTTCTATCAAATTGAATCTTATCAATTCCTTAAAACTAATTACCGAATCAATTTTTACATTTGAATTGCTGGAAGCATTTAATAAAACAAATACCCTAGACAAATTTCAGGGTCTATGAGCCAATTTATCCGATACCTCCAAGACTACTTTCAAAAGCATTTCCATCTTGGGTTTTATCTCAGTGTGACACTTTTTCTGGGCTTAGGGATTTTTCTCAATTATAGATTTGACTTCGAAAACAGCTTCATTGATTCATTTCATCAGACCTGGGCTCAATGGCCATTGATGTCCATTGTCACTATGTTTCCTTTTTTGGTCATTTGTGGACTGCTTTATTTATTTAATCTAAACCGAAAATGGCTTTTCTCTTTAGAGTTTTGGCTTCTGTTTTTGCTGGCGACTTTACTGATTGGATTTCAGCGTTCTTTCTTTTTACACTATACAATTGTGGACTTATTTGAACTTTCGGATCGTCTTTTTATCGGTAAATTACTCTGGTACCTGAAGTCCTATATTATCACTTTGGTTCCTTTGTTGGTCTTTTATCGATTTTATGAGTATCCCCAGGATCCGCATAAATCTTGGTACGGATTAAAGGTAAAAGGCTCTGACTTTCGACCTTACCTTTTCTTGATCCTTCTTGTCTTTGTAGGAATAGGTTTGGCTTCCTTTATTGGAGATCTGACTCGCTATTATCCCCGCTTTGATAAGTCAGGAGGAGATATTTTTGCACAGGCACATGGAATTCCGGAATGGGTCAGCATTTTGTTTTTCGAACTGCTATATGGCCTCAATTTTCTGAATATTGAGTTTTTCTTCAGGGGCTTTCTGGTAATAGGTTTTTCCAGAATTTTAGGAGGAAATGCAGTGATGGCTATGGTGGGGGCTTATGTTTTCTTACATTTTGGCAAGCCCATGGCAGAATGCATTTCTTCGGCCTTTGGGGGCTACATTATCGGGGCATTTGCCTTTTATTCAAAGCGTATTTGGGGAGGTGTGGCGCTGCATGTCGCCTTAGCTTGGAGTATGGAGTTTTTTGCTTGGCTTCAGAAGTCCTTATACTAAGATCACCAGCAGACTTTTTGCACCATGAGCTCCGATTACCAATGATTGTTCGATATCTGCAGTCTTGGATGGCCCTGCGATAAATAGTCCAAATCCAGAATGATCACTGTCTATTCGGTCATAGGCCTGATGCATATTGCTGACCAAGGTTTCTTTCGAAAGAATCAAGACCAAATGCTCGGTGATAAAAGGAAGGGCTCGGTGGGGTAATTGAGAATCATCCAACCACATCGCTCCATTTTCAGCTACTCCAAACTGAGCATCCAAAATCGCCAACTCAAGATGATCTAATTGATGTGCATCGTCAGGAAGCTCTTGCGTAGCGTAGGTATGAAAAGGCTCCGAACAGGAAATGACGTGTTGAAAATTGGTACTTGCTATCCAGTTTTCAAATTCCTTCTTGCTCAAGATTTCTCCTTTATTGGCCTCAATGGCACTTTTAAAAAGTTCTACCAAATCACCTTCTAGCTGAAAGTTTGGGATATCGGGTAAGGCTTTGTTTTCTTTTTGAATACCCCGTATCGAATTCAAGATTTCTTCCCGACTACTCATGGCGATTTCGTTTATACCAGTCTTGAAATGATTCCTTTGGAGCTTTGGGAAGGTCTCGGCTTTTTCCCCAAATATTCAGCGGATTATAAATCACGCTCTCTGGCAAGCTTTTGATTACTTTTCGCATCAAAGATCCAGAAAATTGATAGGCTAATGGACTTTTGAATATTCCACTGGCTAATTTCATGGAAAGGCCTTTTCCTACTTTTCCATGATGTTTAGTGATTTCCTGTCGCCATTCATAGAGCTGTTCGTGAATATTGATTTTGACTGGGCAGACATCCGAGCAGCTTCCGCAAAGGGTGGAGGCAAAAGGCAGGGTGCTGTATTTTTTCATGTCTAATCCCGGCGAAAGAATAGATCCAATTGGGCCGGGGACGGTGCTGCCATAGCTAAATCCTCCGCTTCTGCGATAAATGGGACAAGTATTCATACAAGCCCCACATCGAATGCATTTGAGGGAATTTCTAAACTTTTCCCTAGCCAATTGTTTGCTTCGGCCATTATCCACGAGGACTAAGTGGATCTCTTTCCCTTTGGCAGGACTTCTAAAATGTGAATTGTAATTGGTGATGGGCTGTCCGGTAGCCGACCTAGCCAAAAGGCGTAAGAAGACCCCTAGGTCTTTCCTTCGGGGAATGATCTTCTCAATGCCCATGCATGCGATATGGGTATCAGCCAAATGAACTCCCATGTCCGCATTTCCTTCATTGGTACAAACGAGGAATTCACCTGTCTCGGCAATGCCAAAATTCACCCCGGTGATGGCTACTTTCGCTCCCAGGAACTTCTCCCGCAAATGGAGTCTTGCCGCATTGGTCAGATAAGTCGGGTCCTCATTTCCCTTCTCAGTATGTAGCTTCTCGTGGAAAAGGGCTGAAATATCCCGCTTCTTCAAGTGAATAGCAGGCATAACAATGTGGCTAGGCGGCTGCTGAAGGAATTGAACGATTCGCTCGCCTAGATCCGTATCAACGACCTCAATACCCTGTTTTTCCAGATAGGGGTTAAGATGGCATTCTTCGGTCAAAATTGACTTGCTTTTGACAATAGCCTCGCAATTTTTCTCTTGAAGAATGCTCAGTACAATTTCATTGTGCTCTTTCGCATCCTTGGCCCAATGAACTTTTATGCCGTTTTTTTGAGCATTTGCTTCAAAATTCTCTAAATAAACATCAAGATTGGATAGGACATTATCTTTGATTTGGGAGGCAAGATTTCTGAGTTCTTCCCATTCCGGGATAGTCTTGCTGATGAGGTCCCGCTTTTCCCGGACCATCCAAAGCGTTTCGTCATGCCATTGGGAATTGGCTTGATCCTTTAGAAACTCAGTGGCTGCTTTGGGATGGCTCATCGAATAGCTTGATTTAGGATTTCTGCGATATGCATAAATTCAACTTTTTGTCCCTCTCGCTTGGCTATGCCTTCCAAATGCATTAGGCAAGACAAATCCCCGCCGGTCAAAACGTCTACCTCATGGGATAAATGATCGGCCAAGCGATCTTTTCCCATCTGGATAGATAAGGCTTCTTCGGTAATGGCAAAGGTCCCCCCAAATCCACAGCATTCATCATTGCGACTGAGCTCGACCCACTCCAATCCGTCTAACTTTTTCAATAGCTGTTGTGCTTTGTTAAAATGAGGAATATTCAACTCAGAGCAGGAAGCCAAACGAAGTCCCCGCAATCCATGGCAAGAGGAATGAAAACCAACTTTTTTGGGGAAGGAGCCTTTTAGTTTTTCTACTTTGAGTATATCAGTCAGGAACTCGGTTAACTCATAAATCCGATCATGCACCCGATTTTGCTCCTTCTCCATGTCGGGGAGCTTGGGAAAATGCTCCTTCACATGCAAAACACAACTGCCGGAAGGGGCGACGATGTAATCAAACTCTTCGAAAAGTTGGATAAAGTGAAGACTTGAACCTTCTGTATCTCGCTCATATCCTGCATTAGCCAATGGCTGTCCACAGCATGTTTGCCCCAATGGATAGCTTACCTTACAGCCTAGCTTTTCCAAAAGCTCCAAAGTAGCAATGGCCACTTGAGGATAAAACTGATCCACGTAGCAGGGGATGAATAGGCCAATATTAGGTTCTTTTTTCATCGATATTGTAAAGGCTTGAATTTAGAATTTTTCATTCAAGTCAATCCAAGAAAGTGATTTTTCATCAAAACTCATTGGCTATAGCGTTCTGAATTTATATTTCTGGTTTTCCAAAAGATTTTTTAACCCTAACTTCGAAGCCAAAGAATCCAAAAAATGAAAAAATCACTCTTTCTTATTTTATTCCTAGCCTTTGGGCTTGGAGCAGCTTTCGCTCAAATCCAAACCCCTGAGCAGTTTCTTGGCTACAAGCCCGGTGACCGATTCACTCCGCATCATCGGATGGTAGATTATTTCGAGCATGTAGCTGCGAATAATCCCAATATCCAACTCGTTCAATACGGGGAAACCAATGAAAAAAGGCCGCTTTTTATTGCGATTCTTTCTAGTCCTGAAAATATGGCCAATTTGGAACAAATCAGGGAAGACAATCTCAAGCGAACAGGAATGCTGGAAGGTACTCCAAGCACGGCTGTTCCGATCAACTGGATGTCTTTCAATGTTCACGGAAATGAATCCGTGGGAATGGAAGCAGCGATTTCTGCCTTTCATACCTTAGCTGACCCTACTAACGCAAAGTCACAGGAATGGCTCAAAAATCAGGTCGTGATCATCGATCCCTGTATCAACCCTGACGGTAGAGATCGCTATGCCATGTGGTACAATCAAAAGATGAATACCATCCTCCAGCCGGATTTGCAATCTATGGAGCATAATGAACCTTGGCCGGGTGGTCGAGCAAACCACTACCTCTTCGATCTCAACCGTGACTGGGCATGGCAGGTACAAGTGGAATCTCAACAAAGACTAAAAATCTATCAGCAATGGATGCCTCAACTCCATCTGGATTTTCATGAGCAGGGAATCAATAATCCATTTTATATGGCACCTGCTGCTGAGCCTTTGCATGAGCAATTGACTGACTGGCAGCATGAATTTCAGGATATTTTTGGAAAGAATACGGCCAAGTATTTTGATGAAATGGGTCGTTTCTACTTCACAAAAGAGCGTTTTGATTTGCTTTACCCATCCTATGGCGATACCTACCCGATGTACAATGGTGCTATTGGAATGACCATTGAGCAAGGTGGAAGCGGACGCGCCGGACGAGGAGGATTTAATGCCGTGGGTGATACAGTCACTTTGAGCTATCGTATCGAAGGCCACTACACCGCGGCCATGTCTGCTGTAGAAGTTACCAGCCAAAATAGCCAAAAGCTATTGGACGAGTTTTCGAAGTATTTCGAGCAGAATTCTTCAAATCCGATCGGGAAGTATAAAAGCTTTGTAATCAAAGGCGAAAGTAACCCTGCCCAAAAGGCAAAATTATTGGCACTTCTGGATAAAAATGGAATTCGATATGGTAAGGCCGGAAGTAAGTCAGGTCTTCGCGGCTTTGAATATTCAAGTGGTAAGAATGTGAGTTTTTCCACCGACGAAGATGATATCGTCATTTCTGCCTTTCAGCCAAAATCAGTTTTGACTCAGGTATTTTTTGAGCCCAATCCGCAGTTGAATGACAGTATTACCTATGACATCACTTCCTGGGCACTTCCATACGCTTACAATCTCGAAGCTTATGCTTTGGAAAGCCGCTTAGATCCTTCAGGAGAATATGAGGAGGCAGAATTTAAAAATGTTGCGGTTTCGAAAACTCCTGTAGCCTATATCGCACGATGGGAAGGAACCCGAGATGCGGCATTTTTGGCCTCACTTCTCAGACAAGGAATCCGAGTGAAATATCCTGAATACGCCTTCAAAACTGAGGGCAAAAGCTTTCCCGCAGGGACACTTTTGATTACCAAAGGGGGGAATGAGTATGTAGCAGATTTTGACAAAAAAGTGGCTGAAACTGCCAACCGCTTTGGTGTGATGCTCGAGACTACCATGACTGGATATATGGAAGAAGGTAAGGATTTTGGTTCGCCGAATATTCGGGTGATCCAAGCTCCAAAAGTTGCCTTGGTTGGTGGTGATGGTACTTCTTCACTCAATTACGGTGAAATCTGGCATTTCTTCGAGCAGGAACTCGACTATCCGCTTGTAAATCTAGAAATGGGTGATTTGGGCCGATATGATTTGAGTGATTATGACGTCTTGATTATGCCATCTACCTGGGGTGGAGGACTGAGCAAAAGTGCAGAAGAACGAGTATTGGAGTGGGTTCGCGCGGGTGGTAAGTTGATTGCCATTGATGGAGCAGTTAATCTGTTTGCGAATAAGGAAGGATTTGCCCTGAAAACATTTGATACTGATGAGGAGGAAAAAGCTGCAAAAAAAGCTGCTGATACCTTAGCCAAGGTGGAGCGTTTGGAACCTTATTTGGAAGGAGAGCGCCTGGCAATTTCCGGCGGAGCAGCTGGAGCGATTTATCAAGTCGATATGGATGAGACGCATCCTTTAGGCTACGGTACGGGAGGAAAGTACTACACGCTGAAGAATAACTCCAATATTTTTGCCTACATGGACCGAGGAGTCAATGCCGGAAAAATCATTTCGAATGACTCCTACCGTACCGGATATATTGGCTACAAAATCAAATCAAGTATGGGCGAATCTCTGGCAATCGGTAGCGAGCGAAAAGGCCGTGGAGAGATCGTTTATTTTGTAGACAATCCGATTTTCAGAGGTTTCTGGGAATCCGGTAAATTGGTCCTGAGCAATGCGATTTTTTTGGTAGGACAGTGATTTAGTAGCAAGTATCTGGTATCAAGTAGCAAGAGGCCGACTCCGATTATCGGGGTCGGTTTTTTTGGAAAAAAGGCGCTCTAATAAATTAAAATTGCACATTGATTTGTGCACTTTTTGTGGTTTTTTGCACATATGGATGTGCAAAAAGTCATAGGCCTATCTGGCTGTTAATTTTATTCTATGTATTTCCGCTTTCCTGCTGGGAAAATAGGTGTATAATCCAAAATAAGCCTTAAGGTTTAGAATTCGGAGACTTCATTCTTCCAACTTCTAGCTTCCAGCCAGAATGAATAAGAATGAATTTCAACTTTTATTATTGATTACAATCTTCATCTTTTATGAAATATTCTCAATTTCTTTCCCTATTTTGTCATACTGAAACAATAAACCTTTAAACCCTTTTGCCATGAAATCAAACAGAAGAGAATTCTTCAAAAAAGTGGGTGTTGGCACACTAGCTGCATCCGTTCCTTTTTCTTCCCAAGCTTTTGCAAAGGAAAGTGCTCCAAATTCTGATGAGCAATTTCTCCAAATCGGAGACAATATTGCGATCGCAGATACCAGTAATGGTAAAGTTCGCGGCTATATCCTCAACAGTACTTACACTTTTTTAGGCGTTCCATACGGAGCAGATACCTCAGGGAAAAACCGTTTTATGGCTCCTAAAAAGCCAGAACCCTGGACTGATGTAAAACCCACAATTTGGTGGGGGAATACCGCTCCGCAGATTATGGATAACCGCTACGCCAATGTGCATTATTCTTTTGCGGATCATTGGAATTACGATGATGTCAGCGAGGATTGCCTTAAGCTCAATGTTTGGACTCCTAGTTTGGACGGAAAGCGAAGACCAGTCATGGTTTGGCTACACGGTGGAGGCTTCACAAATGGAAATGGCATCGAACAGGACGGCTACCATGGTGAGAATTTTGCACAGCAAGGGGATGTAGTCTTTGTCTCCATCAATCATCGATTGGGTCCGATTGGATTTACGGATCTTTCGGGTGTAGGAGGGGAGAAATACAAGGATTCCGGTAATGTCGGCATGCTGGATATTATCGCTGCTTTGGAATGGGTCCGGGACAATATTTCCAACTTTGGAGGAGATCCAAACAATGTTACCATCATGGGACAGTCTGGAGGAGGTGCAAAAGTAACCTGCGCTATGGCGATGCCTGCCTCAAAAGGGATCGTTCACAAGGGTGTAGCGCTGAGTGGAAGCATGCTTACCGCGAATGATAAAGAATATGCTCAAAACCTCGGAAAGTATGTGATGGAGGCAGCTAACTTGACTCCTCAAACCATCGATCAACTTCAGGAGTTGAGCTGGAGGGAGTATTTGGATGTGGCTTATGTGGCATTGGAGCGCATGCGAAAAGAATTTCCTCAACCAGGTTTCAGGGGTGGGTTTGGTCCTGTGGCTGACGATATTCATATCCCGAAGGGAGAGTTTTTTAGCGAGACTTCCCCTCATGCATCCGATATGCCTTTGATGGTTTGTACGACATTTCATGAATGGAACCCGACCCGAACCAATGCTGAATTAGAAAAAATCGATCGACTAGGTGTCATCGATCAATTGAAAGGACGGTTTGGAGATAAGGCCGAAATGGTTTATTCAGCCTATGAAAAGGATTTCCCCAGTGTCTCCCCGGCTGATCTTTGGGCGATGATCTTATCCAATCGTCAGGGCGCGATCAATACTTCTACAGCAAAAGCCAAACAAAGTGCCCCCGTTTATTTGGCTTGGTTTGGCTGGGAGCCCAATCTGTACGATGGCAGAATGAAGGCATTTCACTGTATCGACATTTGCTTCTGGTTTAAGAATACGGACCGCATGTACACGCATACAGGTGGAGGTGCGAGACCTCGTGCTCTCGCGGATAAAATGAGTGCTTCACTTTTGGCATTTATGCGCACAGGAAATCCGAATGTACCTAGTCTTCCAGATTGGCCAAAATTCTCAGCAATTAATGCAGAAACGCTAATACTCAATGATTCCTGTCAGGTCAAAAACAAACCTGATGGAAATGGTTTAGCGGCTTTGATGGCCTAATTCAATAGAATGCTGCTCTTCAAAAGGGCAGCATTTTTATTTCAAACGGTTTCCAAAATTTTTCCTTGAATTTTTATCCTTCTGGGCCTTATTTCCCATTGCTTTTCCCATAAATTAGGCGCTCTCAAATGAATGATTATGACTGATTTTAAAAATTATAGCGTTCCTTATCAAATCGCTCCTGAATACACTCAAAAAGTAGCTTACTTCTCCATGGAGTTTGCCGTACATCAGCCGCTAAAGATTTATTCCGGCGGTTTGGGTTTTCTTTCCGGCTCCCATCTACGAAGTGCTTACGAATTGGGGCAAAATCTGATCGGAATAGGGATTCTTTGGAAATATGGCTATTACGATCAAACTCGAAATCAAGATCAAACCCTCAAGCCTGAGTGGTATGAAAAGACCTACAGCTTCTTGGAAGATACCGGAATTAAGTTTCGGGTGACTGTTCACGACGTACCGGTATGGGTAAAGGCTTGGTATCTTGCCCCTGAGACTTTTAACTCGGCTCCTCTATTTCTGCTCAGTACAGATTTGCCTGAAAATGACTACCTCAGTCAAACCATCACGCATAAGCTATACGACTCTGATACAGCCGCCAAAGTAGCCCAATGTCTGCTACTTGGGATCGGAGGAGCCAAATTGCTGGATGAACTCAATTTCAATCCTGATGTCTATCATTTGAATGAAGCTCATGGCGTAAGCTCAGTTTTTCATTTGATGCGCAAGTTTGGTAGCAAAGAGGATGTTCAAAAGCGATTGGTTTTCACTACCCACACACCAGAAGAAGCGGGTAATGAAAAACATGATATTCATTTATTGAATAAAATGAGCTTTTTCAATGGATACTCTCCTGACGAAGTACGAGAGATAGTTGGCTTTACAGGTGATACTTTCAATCATAGTCTTGCAGCTTTGCGCTTTGCGAGAAAGGCCAATGGTGTGTCTAAATTACACGGAGAGGTAAGCCGGGAAATGTGGAGAAACTATCCGAATATTCCTGAAATCACACATATCACCAATTCCCAAAACTTCAAATACTGGTCCGATAAGCAATTGTACCGATTTATGGATCAGGAGGATCAGGAAGGCTTCGATGATAGAAAGTGGTACTTGAAAAAGCGGGCTTTTGAAATCGTGGCCGATCAGACCGGGAAATTACTTGACCCTAAAGTACTCACCATTGTTTGGGCAAGAAGGTTTGCTACTTACAAGCGGGCAGAGCTTATCACAAGGGATATCAGAAGATTCGACGCATTAATGCGAAACTCAAAATACCCGATTCAAATTATTTGGGCTGGTAAGCCCTATCCACTTGATTACAATGCGATCTCGGTATTTAATCAACTCGTTCATCTGAGTAAACAGTACCCTAATATGGCAGTTTGCACGGGCTATGAATTGACGCTTAGTAAGCGATTGAAACAAGCCTCAGATATCTGGCTGAATAATCCCCGAGTACCACGGGAGGCTTCTGGCACCTCAGGAATGACCGCATCCATGAATGGTGGAGTAAATTTCTCCACCTTTGATGGATGGATTTGTGAGTTTGCTGAGCATGGGAAAAACAGCTTTATCGTTCCTCCAGCTAATTATAATACCATGCATGTGGAAGATCAGGATGAGTATGATTTGGAAAAGCTTTATGAGGTGTTAGAAAATGAGATTCTTCCTACCTATTATGATCAGCCTGATCAGTGGAGAGGAATTGTTCAGAAGGGAATGAAAGATGTCATCGGCTTTTTTGAAAGCAATCGTATGGCCAAGGAATATTACGAGGTACTTTACAAAAGTTGATTTAAAAAAGTATTTTGACCAATCTATCAAGCTCAAATCGGATATTCCGGTTTGAGCTTTTATTTTGCTTCTCAAAGCTGAACGTTTTATGAAAAAGATCCTGCTCCTAGTATTTCTATTTCCCATAGTTTCCATAGCTCAGGAGATAATGCCTCCATTGATTCCTTGGAACGGAAAATCTGAAACTCTTCTTGTCGAAAAATCCAACCCATGGATCACTCCCGGTGAACTCAGTAATTTGACAGAGTCACCAACATACGAAGAAACCTATCAGTGGATCAAAAAACTGGCTGACTCAAGTCCCTTGCTTCAATTGAAAAGTCTGGGTAAAAGTGAGCAAGGACGAGATATATGGATGCTTGTTGCCTCAGCTTCTCAACGTTTTGATGGAGCTAGTCTTAAAGCTAGTGAGAAGCCTTTGATCTTCTTCCATGGAGGGATTCATGCTGGGGAAATCGACGGAAAAGATGCAGGGATGATGTTGCTGAGGGATATCGTTCATGGAGATAAGGGAGACTTACTCGAATTGGCAGATATTCTTTTCATTCCAATCTTGAATGTCGATGGTCATGAGCGCAGAAGTCCTTTTGGACGCGTCAATCAGCGGGGCCCTGCTGAAATGGGGTGGCGGACCAATGCTCAAAATTTGAACTTGAACCGAGATTTTTCAAAAATCGAAACAGCAGGAGTTCGGGCAGTAGTAGAAGTCATCAATGAGTATCAGCCTGATCTGTATGTAGATGTGCACGTGACAGACGGGGCCGATTACCAATACGATATTACCTACGGCTACGTCAAAACCGGTGGCTATTCTCCGGCAGTCAGTGAGTTTTTGGCAAATACCTTTCAGCCCGAAGTGGATCAAGCACTTGAAGATTGGGGACACATTCCTGGCCCTTTGCTTTTTGCAGCAAACGGAAGAGATTTCTCTGCTGGGAATGTTGCTTTTTCCTTTAGTCCACGCTTTTCCCATACCTATGGGGATGTCAGGCATTTGCCCTCCATTTTGATAGAAAACCATTCGCTCAAGCCCTTCCGGCAGCGTGTTTTAGGTACTTATGTATTTATGGAACAAGCCATCAAAACCATGGCTTTACATTTCGAGGCAGTTCAGCAGGCAATCGAAAAAGATCAAAACCAGGCCAAAGAGTCCTTGGCTGTTAAATTCAAATTCCGGGATGCACCGGCAGATACCATGGACTTCAAAGGAGTGGCTTCAAGAAGAGAGAAGTCAGAGATCACGGGCGGGGAATATGTCGTTTGGGAAGGAAAAGCGATCAGTCAGCAAGTACCCTCACTTTTGATGGATGTACCGGTACAAACTGTACCTATTCCCAAGGCCTATTGGATTTCTTCCGAATGGGGTGAAGTAATCGAAAAGCTACAGATTCACGGTGTTGAAATGGAAACCCTTACCGAGGCAAAAGAGCTGAAATTGGAATATTCCAAGGTGACAGAGTTCAAAATGGTTGCTCAGCCCTATGAAGGCTTGATGCGGGTGCAGGATTTCGGTTCGGAAAAACTTTATCGGACCCAAACCTTCCTTCCAGGCTCGGTTCGAGTTAAAACAGATCAAGATTTGGGTGAGTTGATCGTAATCCTTTTAGAGCCTGAGTCTGTGGACAGCTTTTTCCAGTGGGGATACTTCAATTCGATTTTTTCACAAACCGAATACATGGAAACTTACATCATGGAGCCAATGATTGCAAAGATGCTTCAGGAAGATTCTGCCTTAAAAGCAGAATTTGAAGCAAAAAAAGAAGCAGAACCTGAGTTTGCTCAGAACCCAAGAAGGATTTATCGTTGGTTTTATGAAAAGACTCCTTATTTCGATCAAAACTGGAAGGTCATTCCGGTGGGTAGAGAATGGTAATTGAACTCGGAATATGAAAATCGAACACTTGGCTATTTGGGTGAAAGATCTGGAGGCTATGAAGCGTTTTTATTGCCAGCAATTTGACTTCAAAGCAGGTGAACGCTATCATAACTCTAAGCGAGGTTTTTCATCCTATTTCCTTTCAGGTGAAGAAGGAGCTAGGTTGGAGCTTATGCAGCAGGATGATGTAGAAGATGCAAGTGGCCCAAGAGGGAAAAGATTGGGTCTGGCACATATTGCGATTTCTGTAGGTTCTGAAAAGGCAGTTGATCAATTAACGGAAAAGCTACGATCTGCCGGTGTCAAAATCCTAGGCGAACCTCGGCGGACCGGTGATGGCTACTACGAAAGCGTTATTGAAGATCCTGAAGGAAATTGGGTGGAGTTGACCGTGTGATTACCAGCCTCCCCCGAGTGCCGCATATAAGTTTGAATAAGCAGTAAGCAATTGCTGCTTGGTTCCAGCCCAATTCAACTGTGCGTCAAATGCCTGACGCTGTGACTCCAAGTACTCCAAATAGGATGTTACACCCTGATTATATCGCTCTTGGGAGAGAAACTGGGCTTTGACAGCTGCATCCACATGAGCTTGTCGAGCGATCAGTTCTTTTTTGAGGGATTCTATGGAATACAGAATATTTTCAACCTCTTCATAGGCGCTGAGGACGGTTCGCTCATAATTCAGAATTGCCTGTCTTGTCCGACTTTCTTCTATGTCTACTTGCCGTTGCAAAGCCCCCCAATTGAATAATGGCCCGAGAATGCTAGCTCCCACATTCCAAGATGCTCCACCACTTCCCAAAGAAGAAAACTGGGAGCCCGCTACTCCGAGTAGCCCGGATAGTGAAATATTTGGCAGTAGGCTAGCCTTGGCAGCTCCTATCAGAGCATTGGATGCAATTAGGTCTTGCTCCGCAATCAATATGTCAGGCCTTCGCACAAGTAGTTCGCCAGGCAGAATTACGGGGAAAGGGATGTCTTCTGGCTGATCTAAAAGCTTGATTCCGATGGTTTTGGAATCGGGTAGCTCACCAACTAATCGGCTGAGAAGGTTTTCGGAAGAAACGATCAATCGCTCCCAAATCGGAATACTTCCTGCTGCAATGGCCTCCTGAATTTGTGCTTGATTTAAATCTATTTCTGCGATGATTCCTTTGTCAAATCGCTCCTCGATGATGTTGAGCATGCTATCTCGTAGGGTCAGCGTCTGCTCGGAAATTTCCAGTCGTAATTTGTACTCCAAAAGTTGGAAATAGGTGGTCGCTACGGTATTGATTAGACTTAGCTTGACAGCCCGGTAACCTTCCTCGGATGCCAAAATGTTAGCTTTGGCTGCCTCATTTAATCGTCGATATTTTCCCCAAAAATCTATTTCCCAGTTTACCGAACCGAAGCCGCTGAAAATGTTGGTGGTTGTACCCAAATCAAATCCTGCGAAATTACCTCTTTGGGCAGCTCCTGAATATCCGATGGCTGGAAGCATTTGGGATCGCTGAATGACGAGGGATGCCTGCGCCTGTTGAATGTTTTCAGCTGCGATTTTCAAATCCTGATTATTTTCCAGAGCTTTTTGGATCAAATCCTGTAAAACTTCATCCGGAAAAACATCAAACCACTCCACATTTACGGCGGAATCTATTTGAAGTGTATCCACATTTACAAGAATCGAATCCAAATTTCGATCCAGTTCATCCGTTCGATACGTTTCATAAGTCAATACTTCGGCTCCTTGGTAATTCTGTCCTGATTTACAAGACCAGAAAATGCCAACTATTACTATCAATCCTAAAATCCGATTCATTTCTCAGTTGATTTTAGTGCCAAATCACGTTTTTCTTCATAGCGGGCTAATTTTCCTACCAAGACAAAAAGCATAGGATATAAAAACAAGCCCAAAAAGGTAGCAACTCCGATACCTCCTAATAAAGCCATTCCCATCACTTTTCTGGCAATAGCTCCAGATCCACTAGCCAGGATCAACGGCAAGACTCCAAGAATAAAGGAAAATACGGTCATCAAAATTGGTCTGAATCGAAGTCGAGCCGCTTCAACCGCTGCCTCAAATAGGCTTAGCCCCTCATCAAATTTGATTTTGGCAAATTCGACAATAAGGATGGCATTTTTCGCCGCCATTGCAATCAACATGACTAGGGAAATTTGTGCGAAAATATTATTCAAATAAAGCTCATCGAATAGTCTCGCCAGATAGAGAAATAGGAATGCTCCAAATAATGCAAATGGCGTCCCCAGCAAAATCGCGAATGGCATAGACCAAGACTCGTATTGGGCAGCCAAAATCAAAAACACAAAGAAAAGGGAGAAGGCAAAGACAATTCCTGCTTGTCCCGATGCTGCACGCTCTTGGTAACTCATGGCATTCCAACTGTAGGTCATATCATCAGGCAGAACTTCTTCGGCCACCTCTTCCAGCGCATCAAGTGCTTGAGTGGAGGAAAACCCTGGAGCAGGCCCGCCCGTGACCTCTGCTGAACGATACAAATTAAATCGATTGGTGTAATCAGGTCCTGAAATAGGTTTAACGGTCACAAAGCTTGAAATCGGGACCGATTGACCCTTAGCGTTTTTGATGTAGAAGAATTCAAGACCTTCCTCCCCTTGACGATACTCTGGTTCTGCCTGAATGTATGCCTTGTAAAGTCTTCCGAAGCGATTGAAATCATTGACATAAGCTCCTCCTAGATAAGCGGCAAAAGTATTATACACGTCCGCGAGCTGAAGTCCTGCTTTGAGGACTTTTTCTTCATCAATTTCTATAAATCGCTGTGGAACTGTTGCTTGATAGGTAGTGAAGGCTGATGCGATTTCGGGCCGTTTTTGCGCCGCCTCGATAAATGCATAGGTGTGCTGGGCCAAATAAGCCGGATCTTTTCCTTCCTTGTCTTGAATCATGATACTAAAACCAGATCCATTACCCAGTCCAGGGATTGCCGGAGGTCCGAAGCATACAACTTGTCCGGATTTAATCTCAGAAGTAAAAATTCTGTTCAGGCGGGCCATCATATCAGCGGCGGTAGCTTCACGATCATCCCAGTTTTTCAAGGTCACAAACATAAATCCCGTATTTGGGATATAGCTACCAGCTAGTAGACTAAAGCCTGAAAGGCCGGTAGCAAACTCTGTTTCTTCTTGGGCCATGACGATTTCTTCTACCTTCCGCATGACCTCATCTGTTCGCTGCATGGAGGATGCATTGGGGAGCTGCACGTTAACGAATAAATATCCCTGATCTTCTTCAGGCAGGAAGCCTCCGGGAACCATTTTGGCAAAAATACCCGCTGCTATCAGCGTAATTATGACATAGGCCGCTCCACGTTTGAGTTTTCCTGCGAAAAACTTCGCCACTCCCGTATACCGATCAGTATTGGTGTCAAACCAGCGATTGAACTTCCCGAAAAATCCTTTCTTGGGTCCAGGCGAATCTTTAAGCAAAAGAGCACAAAGCGCAGGGCTAAGACTCAAGGCATTGATGGAGGAGAAAACAACCGAAATGGCAATGGTAATGGCGAATTGTTGGTAAAGTTTGCCGGTGATACCTGCCATGGCTGCCACGGGAACGAATACAGCTACCATTACCAAAGTAGTCGCTATTACCGGAGCACTTACCTCCTTCATGGCAGCAGTGGTTGCATCTTTAGGATTCATTCCTTTCTGCATATTTACCTGCACTGCTTCCACGACCACAATCGCATCATCGACGACTATTCCAATCGCTAATACTAATCCTAGGAGGGAAAGTGTATTGATGGAAAAACCCAATAGTGGAAAAACCATAAAGGCTGCTACCAAGGAAACTGGGATCGCCAAGGTCGGAATCAGCGTTGCTCTCCAATCTTGGATGAAAAGGAAAACTACCAGAATAACCAAAACAAGCGCAATGATAAAAGTTTCGATGATTTCTGCGATACCGGCGGTGATCGGTGCGGTGGAATCAAGTGAAATTTGATAGTCAATTCCTTCAGGAAAGTTGAGTTTCAACTCCTCCATGGTACTGATAATCTGTTCGGCAAGTTCTACTGCATTGGATCCGGGAGACTGATAAACTGCCACGATTGCACTCTCTTTTCCGTTCAGTCTGGTGAAGGCATTGTAGGACTCCACACCTAATTCCACTCGTGCAATATCTTTGATTTTGACTTGGCTTCCGTCATCCTCGGATCGAATGACGACATTCCCAAACTGCTCTTCAGAAACCAGGCGATCAGGCAATCTGACTGTGTAGGTAAATTCCGTTCCCTCGGGTGCAGGTTCGGCTCCAAATTTTCCTCCCGGGGCTACAACACTTTGCTGGCGTATTGCATTCATGATCTCCGGAACAGTGATTCCTAATCTTGCAAGGCGGTCCGGTTTGACCCAGATTCGCATTGAATAGTCACTAGAACCCAAGACCTGTACCCGGCCTACCCCTCGTATTCTGGCCAGTTTATCTTGAACATTGATCAACCCGTAATTTCCTAAAAAAGCTTGGTCATAAGTTCCGTCTGGAGAAGTCAATGCAATCAACATCAAAATGTTTGGCATTGACTTTTGGGTTTTGACACCAATACGTTTGACTTCTTCCGGGAGTTTGGGTGTGGCTGCGGCTGCTCTGGTCTGCGTGAAGACCGTATTCATATCCGGATCGGTGCCCAAGTCAAAGGTGACATCCAAAGCGAGTGACCCATCATTTGCATTGGTGGATTTCATGTAGAGCATGTTTTCCACCCCATTCATCTCTTGTTCCAAGGGAGAGGCTACCGATTGCTCGACACTGATTGCATTTGCTCCAGTAAAGGCTGTACTCACTCTGACTACAGGAGGAGTAATGGCCGGGTACTGCTCAATAGCCAGCCCCAAAATCGAGATCCCTCCTATGATGACCATAAATAGGGCAATGACTATAGCGACAATGGGTCTACGTACGAAAAAGATGTGATTTTGCTCTTCTAGCTTATTCATACTATCAGTCCTTGAATTGAGAGATGAATTCCACTTCCTCGGGAACGATAGTCATACCGTTTCTTACTTGCTGTAATCCTTCAAGTACAATTCGATCTCCATCCTGTACGCCCGATTCGATCAAAAAGTAATCTCTGTATTTTCCAGTAATGACTACCTCATCACGTGAGACTACATTGTCATTATCTATTTTGAAAACAAAAAATCTTCCCTGAAACTCGCTGACTGTGCGCTGAGGAACAATTACCCCATTTTCAACTTCTTCGATGATAGCCCTTACCCTAGCGAATTGGCCAGGTCTAATCAATCGGTCTGGATTGGGGAAAGAGGCTTGAATCAGGATAGTGCCTGTAGAGGTGTCAATTTCGCGGTTGATAAAATCCACATAGCCCTCTTGGTCAAAAACACTTCCATCTGAGAGCACTAAATGTAAGGGTAGATCTGCTTTGGGTTGATTTCTGGCTTCCTGATATTCTCGGAAAAGTGCTAAGTAGTCGTTTTCGGCAAGGAAAAATTCTACTCGAATAGAGTCGATCAAGGATACTGTGTTTAAGATGACTGGGTTGGGACTTCTTCCGACAAATTCCCCCACCTTGGCGTTGGTTTTGCCTATCAGTCCATCGATGGGAGACTTGATTTTTGAATATCCCAATTGGATGTTTTGGAAGTTTAGATTGGCCTTGGCAGCATTCACTGCAGCTTCTGCAGCATCTCTTTTTGCTATGGCAGCATCCAGATCTTTTTGAGAAATGGCATTGATCTCAGCGAGCGGTTCATATCGTGCCAAATCATTCTCTGCTTGAGTAAGGGCCACTTGGGCCTCTGCCAATTGGCTATTTGCGGCATTCACTGCTTCCTGAAGTTGGTCAGGATCTATGGTATAGAGGAGTTCACCTTTTTTGACGAGTTTACCTTCGCTGAAATGAATTCCTTCTAGATATCCCTCCGTGCGAGTTCGGATTGGCACATCTTGTTTGCCATAGACTTGTGCTACAAAATCCTTCTCAATTTGGACTTTTTGAGAGTTGATTTTGACAACCTTTATTTCGGGGCTGGGTGCAGCAGTTGGTGTTTCAGATTTTTCGCCACAGGCTGTGAGAAGTGCAAGTCCAAAAATTAACTTTAGAAAATACTTCATTGTGCTAGGTTATTTTAAAGAATCAAAATTTAGCAAAAAAAATATGGGAATATTGAAAAAGACTTTTTTTTATCTAACAGAAAGCGTTTTTCAATTAAGAGGCATTCATTTTCATTTAAGGAAAGTGATTTTGACTCAAAACTCAGCCTTTTATCCCGATATGAGTTTTCAAATTGACAGGCCTTATGGATTAAATGAATATGTCGGTCAGATTTTTTCCAACACTAATTCAAACTTCACCTTGATCGAGTTTTCAACTTTGACTGTACCGAGGAATTTGATTGGTGGGTCAAGCTGAAAGTCTGAGAAAGTGACTTCTTGAGCCCCTAGAAGGAAAGTTTTGCCATTTTCCTTGGTGGAAAGCTGACAAGAAATGGGGAATCTACGACAGGTTCCGGCAAGTGTGATTTCTACATTTCCACTTAGTTTTTCCATTGCTGTGTTCAGATTCTCTCTTTTCAAATCCAAAAATCTTACTTGGATTTCAGGGTGTTCTTCTGCCTTGACGGTTTTGTGAAAGTCCTTGGTCATCATCCGATTAAAGCAGTCAAAGTTTTGGGACCTGAGTGTGACTTCTCCTGACCAAGTAGCAGTCTTGTCTCCGGGAATTATTTCTTCTTCGAGAATATCATTTCCATGATAATTCATGGATTGGCACTCGAATGAATTGATATTGGTATTACCTTCAATGCTGACTGTGCTTTGGGAAGATACAAGCCATTGATTGACTTCTTTTTCTTTTGGAATGCTTGATATTGAAAATAAAAAGCTCACTAAAATTAATAGTAGCGTTTTCATTTCTTTGGAGGTTTGAAAGGCTGACACTCCGAGAAGTGCCAGCCTTTTAGATTTGGAAATAAAATTTTGAGAAGATTAGAAGCTGATTGCTGCTTCTAAATTAACTCCTTTAAATTCACCACCATTGTATTTGCTGTCAGCAGCAAAGCCTTCTTTATACTGCTGATTGACATATTCCAATTTGATCAAAACATTGTTGGTCATAAACCAACCTCCACCGATGTTGGTGCGGGTTATTTTTGTATCAATTGCACCTTCACTCATATTTCCATTCACTGAATTCAAACGTGCTCCAAAATAGAATTGCTCCATTCCTCCAAATCGATATAGCGCTTCTCCTGCAAGCTGAGTGAATTGGCCATTTCCTTGTTCCTCGGAATTGCTGACGATTTCGTAAATACCGAAGAATTCAAAACCTTTGACTTTAAGGAATGGGTTGAACTGTATCGCTGACATTTGTCTGAATCGTGGGTTGAAACGTCCCTCGAAATCATTTACTCTTTCAGCGTTAAGCTCTTCCATTATCTTGTAATATCTGGAGCCTGCTCGGTCACCACCGTACAACCATGTACCGGTAGTTGTGCCATTGTTTAGATACCAAGACCCTGTCAGACGGAATCGTACATCTTCGTTGAATTGCTTGTCAAAACCCAACTTTCCATAGAAAGAGACCTTGTTGTCAGAATTGTCATTGACAACTACACTTTGATTCAGCTTACCGTTGGTTAGACCAATGACCCCGATGAAACCATTTTTCTGGACTGTTACTTCCCCAAAAGCCTCAGTCGAGAATGCGTCCATGATATAATTACCGATGAAGGGGTTGAATATTACCCGTGCATTGTCTGAGCGTCGGAAGTGTGCGTCACCGTAGTTAAATTCATCCAAACCAAAGGTAAGTGTGGTTACACTCATGAGCCCCTCTAGGAATCCCGGCTTGATAAAGTCAAGTTTGTCAATCTGCATGTGACCGCCCTTTACCCAAGCCTCGTTGTGGTGTTTGGAAGATAGGTAGGTACGAAGGTGTAAACGGACACCGTCAGCAAGTTGCGTATTGATATTGAGGTTAGCAGTGGGAAGGTTTACATTAGAGCCTAGGTCCACTAGGTTATTTAAGGAATTGGAATGGTTGATAGATTGGAATTGAAGGGCAAAGTCTCCTCCGACAAAAACTTTTACTTTTTCGAATGTACTGTTTGTCTCTTTTGGAGTTTCGAAGACATTGATACCTCTTTTGTCGTTTGCTCTAAAGTATTGAAGCTTGTCAGATTCACTTTCTTGAGCAAAGGTGGCTGTAGTCACGGCAGTGAGGGCAATAAACCCAGCAGATAGTCCGTAGATTAGCTTTTTCATAGTTTAAAGATTTAAAGGGTTAATTTTTTGTAGAATAAATGGCTTGGAAACTCAAAGTGAGTTCGTTACCTGTTTTTATTGTCCCGAAAACCGCCGTAGGAGGCTCAAGAGAAAATTGTTCAAATGTGATGTCTTGCTTCCCGGTGAAGAGAATACTACTGCCCTGCACTGAATAATTGACAGTCATAGTCAGGTCTCGGCTGTTTCCTGCAATATTGAGTTTCCCCTTCGCCTTGATCGTTGATGGAGTCATCTCTTCCACTTTAGTAAGTTCAAAAGTGATTTTTGGGAAGTCATCTGCCTTTATAGCTTCATAGGCATTTTTGTCCATAGAAGACTTTCCACTTTTTAGGGCCTTAGAGTTCAAGCTCAAGGAGAGAGATTGGATGCTTTCGATTTTCTTATCAGCCAAATTGATGATTGCTTGGCCTTCTACTCCCGTTTCTGCGACCATGTCCCAATCGTGTAGAGTCGAAGTACCTGAGACTTTCATCTCCTTGACATCGCTGATACTGAAGGTCTGCTGAGCCTGAATTACTGAGGCAAGCGAGCTTGCTAGCAGGGTCAGCATTAAAGCGATTTTTGTATTGATCTTCTTCATAAGATTAAAGGGTTTGTTTCCGTATTGGATGATTCAAAAGTAGTGGGGCAATCATTCCTAACTCGTGACAAGAGTTGCCTATAAAAGTGACTTTTGTCACAAAGCGACCGGGTGATTGGTCATATTCTTTCCCGTAATTATGTTTTGAAAAATAGGCGGTAGGCAGCCGATAAAAATACTTTATTCTGATATATCTTATTATACCGAATTAAAAATTAAAAATCAGTTATTGTGTAAAAATCAATTTTGGGCTTGACTATATTTATTCGTCTTAATTCTGAGCTTAAAAGAACTGACCAGGCTCATTAAAAAAATCTAAACCAATCCATATTTTGCCTTGTTCTCATTAAGTTAAGGTCAATCCCCATTGGCATAATTATTTATTACCTTCGCGCTTTAATCCCCAATTCATATTTATGAGTCAAACCACTGCCTCTCAAGAGGAATTTATAGAGATTTTTGGTGCTCGAGAGCACAATTTGAAAAATCTGGATATAAAAATCCCGCGGAATAAACTGGTCGTAGTCACAGGTCTGAGTGGTAGTGGAAAGAGTTCACTGGCTTTTGATACCATTTATTCTGAGGGGCAAAGAAGGTATCTGGAAAGTTTCTCTGCCTATGCCCGATCATTTTTGGGCGGAATGGAGCGGCCTGACGTGGATAAGATCAATGGGCTTTCACCTGTGATTGCCATTGAGCAAAAGACAACCTCTAAGAATCCACGCTCGACGGTTGGAACTACGACAGAGATCTATGATTTCATGCGATTGCTTTTCGCGCGTGCCGGAGAGGCCTTCTCCTATCTGACTGGGAATAAAATGGTACGGCAGACGGAGGATCAGATTATTGAGCAGTTGTTTTCTAATTTTTCTGGAAAAAAACTCTACCTCTTGGCTCCTGTTGTGAAAGGTAGAAAAGGGCATTACCGGGAGCTTTTTGAGCAAATCCGCAAAATGGGATTTTCGAAAATCCGGGTTGACGGAGTGGTGATGGATGTCGTGCCCAAAATGCAAGTGGATCGTTATAAAATTCATGACATTGAAATAGTCATTGACCGGATAATAGCAGAGGAATCGGACCGATTTCGTATTACGCAGTCAATTAAATCGGCCCTTCAGCACGGAAAGGGAGTGATGATGTTGCGGGATGAAGAAGGGAATATCCACCATTTTTCTAAATATCTGATGGATCCTGAAACTGGGCTTTCCTATGACGAACCAGCTCCCAATCTATTTTCATTTAATAGCCCTTATGGTGCTTGCCCCACTTGTAATGGTTTGGGTATTACAGAGGAGATTACCCGCGAAAGCATCATCCCGGATCCGAGTCTAAGCATTACCCGGGGAGGGATTGCCCCCTTGGGAGAGTACCGGGATATCTGGATTTTCAAAAAAATCGATGCTATCCTGAAGCATTATAAATGCAGTATCAGCACACCCATTGCCAAGCTTCCTGAGAAAGTTATTGAGGTATTGCTCTATGGGAGTCAGATAGAAGTGGCCGTGGACTCGGTAAAGTATCCGGGGACTAAATGGCATACTAGCTTTGAGGGAATTGTAAATTTTCTCCAGAAACATCAGGAAGGCAGTTCAGAGAAAATCCAAGACTGGGTTTCTGAATTTACAGTGACAAGAACTTGTCCAGATTGTGAGGGCTACAGGCTCAAAAAGGAGTCTCTGCACTTCAAAATTGATAATACCCATATCGGACAGCTAGCGATGCTGAATATCCGTGATTTGGGGGAATGGTTTTCGGATGTTGAAAGCCGAATGACTGAAAAGCAACAGGTTATTGGTACCGAGGTGCTCAAAGAAATTAGAAAGCGAATAGGTTTCCTGCTGGATGTGGGTCTAGATTATCTTACCCTGAATCGGCCATTGAAGACCCTCTCAGGAGGAGAAGCGCAACGAATTCGATTGGCGACTCAGATCGGGACACAGTTGGTTGGAGTATTGTATATCCTTGACGAACCGAGTATTGGTCTCCATCAGCGGGATAATGTCAAGCTCATTCAGGCCCTTCAAAGTCTGCGTGACTTGGGAAATTCAGTGCTTGTAGTAGAGCATGATAAAGATATGATGCTTGCATCAGATTTCGTGTTGGATATGGGACCAGGCGCGGGAAGACATGGAGGGCATGTGGTGGCAGCTGGAAATCCGGATGAAATCCTAAGTCAAGGGGGAGTGACTGCTGACTATCTCAAAGGAAAGCTAGGCCTGCCAATTCCAGAGCAAAGGAGAAAAGGAAAAGGCGAATCCCTAAAATTGACCGGTGCCTCAGGAAACAACCTCAAAAATATTGATTTGAATATTCCATTGGGGACTTTGACCCTGATTACTGGAGTGTCAGGAAGTGGGAAAAGTACATTGATCCACGAAACATTGTACCCAATTCTCCGACAGGAATTTTACAGTTCCAAAAAAGAGCCGATGCCTTATAAGAAAATTGCGGGATTAGAACATTTGGATAAGGTAATCGAGGTGGATCAATCGCCGATTGGACGTACTCCTCGTTCAAATCCTGCCACATATACGGGAGTTTTCTCAGACATCAGAACGCTTTTTACAGAGCTTCCTGAGGCGAAAATCAGAGGCTACAAACCCGGTCGTTTTTCTTTCAATGTCAAAGGGGGTCGATGTGAAGACTGTGAAGGAGCCGGAATGAAATTGATCGAGATGGACTTCTTGCCGGACGTGCATATCCCATGTGAGACTTGTAAAGGAAAACGCTACAACCGGGAGACTTTGGAAGTACGATTCAAAGGCAAATCTATCGCAGATGTGCTGGATATGACGGTAGAGCAGGCGGTAGAGTTTTTTGAGAATCAACCAAAAATCCTCAGGAAAATCAAAACCCTAAAAGATGTAGGCTTGGGTTACATTACTTTGGGCCAACATGCGACTACTTTGTCCGGGGGAGAAGCTCAGCGAGTAAAATTAGCTACGGAGCTTTCCAAAAAAGATACCGGAAAGACCTTTTATATCCTGGACGAACCCACAACTGGCTTGCACTTTCAGGATATAGAAATGTTGATGGAAGTCCTTCAAAAGTTGGTGGACAAGGGCAATACTGTGCTCATTATTGAGCACAATCTGGATGTGATCAAGGTTGCGGACTACATCGTGGATTTAGGACCTGAAGGTGGAGATCAGGGTGGTCGTATTTTAGTAGAAGGAACCCCCGAAAAAGTGGCTGCTCATCCTGAAAGCTACACAGGGAAATTCTTGAAGGAGGAGTTAAATCTCTGATAAGGGAGACAATCAGTTGATTCTTCCTTTTATCAAAATATGAAAAGACCCTTCATGTGCTTCATTTATATTTGAAGTTGGATGAATCGCAGCGTATTATATTGGTTGTTGCAAATACTCGGCTGGGGTAGTATAGCCCTGGTGCAGATTGCTTTGGGGTCTTTGTCTCCCACAGGAATTGGGCCTGTGCAGATTTTGGGTCTTTTGGTGTTGGCAGCTTTCAATTTGCTAGCCACTCATTTTCTACGATTTATCATCAAGCGCTATGATTGGTTTCAACTGAAATTTCCACGCTTGATTCTTCAGTCAGTTCTGGCGATGTTAGCCTTGAGCTTTGTTAATATCATTGCTCAAATTCTTATCAATCTGGTATTTGGCACACTCAATCCGGAAGAGGATTTTGAAGTTCTGGTGATTTTGGCCGGGCTTTTCATTGCATTTCTCTTCTATGCTCTTTGGTTTTTGCTTTACTTTTTGTTTCACTTTTTGGACAATTACAACACCAGTCTGAAGTATGAGGCTCGAATCAACCAAATCCGCCTCAATCATCTCAAAAGTCAGCTGAATCCACATTTTATTTTCAATGCCCTCAATTCGGTAAGGGCTCTGGTAGATGAGGATCCGGATAAAGCCAAAAATGCCATCACCCGAATATCCAATATCCTGCGCTTTTCGCTGATGATGGACAAGAAGCAAACGATCGATTTTGAGGATGAGCTCAATACTGTGAGAGATTATCTGATGTTGGAGTCGATTCGCTTTGAAGAGCGGCTACAAGTAGTGTATAAGATTGAGGATGAGGCCTATTCTTATAAATTACCCCCTATGATGCTTCAGACTATCGTGGAAAATGCGATCAAGCATGGAATTTCTAATCTGGTCAAAGGTGGACTGATCGAAATTAAGTGCCGGGAAGGTCTCGAAGATGATTTGTATATTCAGGTGAAAAATAGCGGCCATCTCCATACTCCTCCCAGCCTAAAACCCAAGGCCGGCGGTGGCCATGGTCTGAGTAATACAGTGGAGCGATTGAAGCTGATCTATGGAGACAGGGCCAGTTTTCGAATATTCAATTCGGAAAATGAATTCGTGATTACTGAAATTAAAATACCCAAACAAAGAGTTACCTTCGAAACATAAACACATACATTATGAGAGCCATTGTAATAGATGATGAAAGATTGGCACGAAAGGAGCTGATCAACCTACTCAATCAACTCGAATCTGTCGAAGTGGTAGGAGAGGCGGTCAACGTAGATGATGCCAAGGAGAAAATAGAATCCCTTCAGCCGGATGTGATTTTTCTAGATATACAGATGCCGGAAAAAACCGGATTTGATTTGCTGGAAGAACTCGATTCTGTGCCACATGTGATATTCACCACTGCATACGATGAGTATGCGCTGAAGGCTTTCCAAGTCAATGCATTGGATTATTTGCTCAAGCCCATTGAGCCAAAGCGCTTGGAAGAAGCGATTTCGAAGTTGAGTAGTAAAATCGAAGGAGCTACTAGCACTACTGAGCCTCATCCATACCAATCAAAGAAACTCACCTTAGAAGATCAAGTTTTTGTTAAAGATGGAGATCGCTGTTGGTTTGTCAGATTGTCCAACGTCCGACTATTCGAATCTGACGGAAACTACATTAAAGTATACTTTGACAATTTCAAGCCGATGATTCATAAGTCCCTGAATGCCTTGGATGAGCGCTTGGATGAGAAGTCGTTTTTTAGAGCTAGCCGAAAGCACATCATCAATCTGGGATGGGTTGAAGGGATAGAGCCATGGTTTAATGGTGGACTGGTAGTGACCCTTAGAGGAGGAGATCGGATTGAGGTGAGCAGACGTCAGGCAGCTCGATTCAAAGAGATGATGAGTCTTTAAAATATTTCATAGGCAAAAAAAAGCATTTGATTTACAAAATTAAATGTTGTAATTAGTGAAAAATTAAACTTCGTTTTAATCTAATTACCCTTTTGTCCATTAAAGCTTGATTATCAATTATGAAAGAAGAGCGGATACTCATAGTCGAGGATGATCCCAGTATTGCGGAAAATATCCAGGAAATTCTCGAACTATTAGGCTACGTCAACATAGACATTGCCAACTCAGCCAATCAATGTATCAAGGTCATTAAGAAATACAGACCTGACCTGATATTTATGGATATCAAGCTCAAAGGTGATAAGGATGGCATCGAGCTCGGAGAGATTGTTAAGCAGATGGTCGATGCTCCTTTAGTGTTTGTGACTTCCTACAGTGACCCTACTATCATCGAGCGTGCCAAGCGAATTTCTCCGGCAGGATTTATAGTGAAGCCTTTCAATACCAATGATATTCACGCCATTGTCGAAATTGTGCTTTATAACAAGCGCACCAAGCCTGCCCCAGAAGTAGCTGCTGTCAAGACCGGAACAGAAAGCCCTTTTTTGGTTACGGATGCAGTATTTATCAAAGCGGATAATGCCTTTGAGCGAGTTCCTTACGAAGAGGTGTATTATGTGGAGGCTAATGGCAATATGGTTACGATATTCACCAAAAACCGTGATTACCATATCCGCAAATCCATGAAAGAGATCGAGGAGATACTTCCATCTCATCTTTTTCTCCGCGTGCAAAAGTCCTTCATCGTACAGCTAGGTCAGATCGAAAGCTTCAATACCAAAGATATCAATCTCAAATCTGGAGCTGTGGTGCAAGTAGGTAGACAGTACTACAACAGCTTCCTAGCCAAATTGAATACTATTACAGAAAGTTAAGCTTATTATCCACTAACCTTAACCTAGATCCCGCTTCTCAAGAGGCGGGATTTTTTTATCATTTGGGTGTAGTAACTGCTTAGGTTTGGGGTTTTGAAAAGTAATTTACCATGAAAATCGTAAATAAAAAATTCGATTTTCATGGTAAAATGATTTGAATTTACCTTTTATCTCTCTATTTTTACCATGAAATCCGTAAATCAAACTTTCGATTTTCATGGTAAAAGATCGTCAAATTCTTCCTCTTTTGCAGGAATACCTTTCGATTTTCCCTGCTGTAGGCTTATTGGGCCCGAGACAAGTGGGTAAGACGACTTTGGTCAAAAACCTGAAACTCGAAAAGGACAGCCTCTACCTCGACCTAGAAAAAGCCTCCGATCGGGCAAAGCTGGTCGATCCGGAACTTTTTTTAAAAGCCTATGCGGATAAAACAGTCATTCTCGATGAGATCCAACTCATGCCAGAGCTTTTTGCCGAGCTTCGAAGCTTAATGGATGAGCATCGCGAACCTGGACGGTTTATCTTGTTGGGTTCGGCTTCACCGGATCTGATCCGAAAAAGTGCAGATTCCTTAGCCGGTCGAATTGGATATCTGGAACTGACACCATTTTACCTTGGGGAGATTGATTCGGATGAGTTGGAAAAACTCTGGATTCGAGGTGGATTTCCCTTGTCTTTTTTAGCCATAAGCGAACGAGAATCTCAGCTTTGGAGGCGAAACTTCATCAAAACCTATCTCGAACGTGACTTGGCACAAATCGGATTAAGTACCGATCCGAGACTGGTAGAGCGATTTTGGATGATGCTTGCCAATGCACAGGGAGGAATCTGGAATGGCGAAAGTTTCGCAAGGGCCTTGGGGATTACACGGCCTACCGTAAACCGATACTTGGAGTTTCTGCAAGGTTCCTTTATGGTCAGGGTCCTGGCACCTTTTCATCATAATATTAAAAAGCGCCTAGTCAAATCTCCAAAGGTTTTTATCCGGGATACTGGATTGCTACATTCCCTGACCGGAGTGGAAAGTATGGATGTATTGATCAACCAATTATTAGTCGGACCGAGTTGGGAGGGCTTTGTGATTGAGCAGATCATCTCCACGCTGAAGGATGAGTTTGAATATTACTTCTACCGAACCCATCAGGGTGCAGAATGCGATTTGCTTTTGGTGAAAAATGGAGTGGTCAAAACGGCTATCGAAATCAAAAACACCCTTTCGCCTAAGCTTAGTAAAGGCATGCAGATCAGCATGGACGACACCGATGCTGAAAGTGGCGTTATTATCTGTCGAATTTTGGATAGCTTTCCTCTTTCGGAAAAAGTAAGGGCGATGGGTTTGAGGGAGTTTTTGGGAAACTCATTCATATAAAAATAATACCGCTTACCCCCCCCCCCCCCCCTAAATCCTTCTTTGTAAAATTCATTTTCAATGAAGCTTTCTGAAACTAAAATCACAAATCCTTTAACTATTTAAACGTAATGATTTATGAAAAAAATTAAAGTTTTTGTGGCGGTATTTGTCGCCTTTGCCTTACCACATTTTGGGATGGCGTGTAGCAACACTTGGTACACTTGTGAAAATTTGCACGAATTCTTGATTCAAGTTGCCGAGAATTGTCCGTGTGAGGGGAGCATGATCATTGAAGATTGTGATGCTGGAATGATTGAACTTGATTATAGTTGTGAAGATTAATCAAGTAATAGTGCATCCCAAGTTTTTCTTGGGATGCCTTTATAAATTCATGGAATTTAAATCTTATAAATTAATGAGAGTCTTTTTTCTTCTTGCATTGGTTTTCTGTTTTTCGTGCCACTCTGATCCTATTAAACCATTAAAAATTCATTTTGAGGAAAAAAATCTCCCAATCGGGCAGGTAGGAGTCTCGTCCTCAAAACCCTTTTTTTTCTTCACCGATTCTAGTGGAATGTATGTTTTTGATGAATTTACCAGAACAATTGTCAAATTTGGTCGAAACGAGGTAGTACCCAAAGAGTTTATATCTTTTGTAGATGAGGATAGATTTGAAGTCTCAGAGATGCAAGGCTTTATATATTCCAAGTTTGGCTTTTTTTTCTTTAATCCAAATCAAATCATTCATTTTGATAATGAAGGAGAAGTAAAGAGATTTCGACTAGAGGATTTGATTATTGATTCAACGAGTGAATTCCTAGACTATGGTTATAAAATTCAATTCAACTTGACTTTTGCAAAGACTATTTCAGCTTTTGATGCTGAAAATAATAGGTTATTTTTTGTTTTAAGGAAAGATAAGGAATTGAAAGTTGGAGAATATTCATTGAATTCTCCTTCAAAAGTGAAGGTTTATGATATCATCGATAATGATATGATCGATGTCCAAAGAATTGGCAATCAATTTTCAAGTAAGATTTCATTAAGTAATGCTGTAAGCCCTATTTTAAGTTACGCAAATGGGAATCTTATGATTTCATATCCTTTTCAAAATTCTTTTCAGGTATTTGATTTGAAGACAAATAGGCTTTTAGAAAGTACCATTACTTCCTCGATACACCCGAATTCGAAAGAAATTCAATATGTCGAAAAAAATGAACTAAATGAGTTTGTTTCCAAAATAAAAGCATGGAATAACGATGTTACATTTGGACCAATTTATTGGGAGGAAGAAAATCAAGTTTATTATCGATTAGTTAAGGGAGTTTCGAAGAGTTTGAATCCATTTGATGGTGAGCTTTTTCTATCACTTTTTGATTCCAGTTTCTCCTTGATTCAAGAAGAAAAATTAACGGAATATGCGTCAAACCTTTCCTTTGAATATTTTAAAATGGACAAAGAACTCTGGATAAAAAAGGCTTCACCAGTAGAAGATGAATTGATATATCATACCATGTCTTTAACTAAGTAATCCTCAAATCTTTTTTGTCGGCTTGAGGAATCTCTAGCTTACAAACCTTCATCGATAAATAATTGTCTTGAAGATATTGTTGAAGGATATATTGCCAAAGAAATAAAAAAGCACAAAATCGATTCGATTTTGTGCTTTGTGAGTGGGATTTAGGGGTCCCGATAGCTATCGAGGACGAACCCATGACCAGTACTAGATAGATTCTAGAAAGTGGGATCTAGGGGATTCGAACCCATGACCTCTGCCCTGTCAAGGCAGCGCTCTAAACCAACTGAGCTAAGATCCCATTGATGCTCGCGAAGATAGTCATCCGAATTAGGCTTCACAATAGTAGATTATCCTTGTTACCAAATTTTTTTGGTTTAGACATTATTGGGTTCCATTTCCTTTTTTCTATGGAAAATGGGTATGCCTACCCGGTCTATATGCTTGATCAATTCTGGCTCTTGGATCTGATGGTAACTGACTAGATCAAAAAGATAAGGCATGTTTGTCTCTTCATTGAGGAGATAACTGATTTGACTCACTGTTTCAAAATTCAATTTATTCCCTTTCAAGGCTATATCCACATCACTTCCCTTACGGTAATTTCCCTTAGCCCTGCTTCCAAATAGAATGGCCTCTTCAACTAGTTCTTGATTCCTGATGATTTCTAATATGGATGCCATATCCGATTCCAAAAGCCCAAATTTATTCTTCATCGACCTTGCGTTTGAAGTTGATCTGTAGATTCTTTAATATGGGAAAGTATTTCTTCTGAATGAGCTTTTCCATTTCTGTAGCCTTTTGCTCATCATAAGTGTGAGCAGTCAGGTTTCTGTCTTGTAACAAATCCATCCAATCATGGCCGTTATCCAAAAGATTGACTTCAAATGCTTTTTTTAAGGCTCCTCTTGGTGATCGGATATCCACAAAGCCTTGCTCTTCCAAATAATCCTTGACCATGTTCCATGCAAGCTCAAAAGACATTTCAAAAAACTGGATAATACCGGCTTTCTGCACCATATCTGGCTCTGAAATTTGAAGAGCATTCTCTAAATGCCTCATTGCTTTGCTAAAGTTAGAAAAGCGTTGTTTCCAACGAATGTCCTCATTTTTCATGCTTCAGTCCCTTAATTTCTCTTTACAAAATACAGTTTTAATTCTGTTTTTCCTTTTTTGTCAATTAAGGTCAAGGGAGAATCCTTCGAGGTTTTAAAAATCCCAAAGGATTTAGCAAATCCCTCCCTCAAAAACTTCGCGGTGTAATTCCCCTTTTCTTTAGTCAAATCTTCAGGCGTACCGGCAAAAACCAGAACACTTCGAAAAATTATTATTCGATCAATCCTCTACTAATTGACCTGAGCTGAGAAAGAACACTTGAAATATAATCTTTGAAATAAGCTAAATCGTTCTCTTCTGGAATTAATCTTTTTCCAGAGTTGGATTGAAACTGTTCGTTAAGGCTGATTTTTGAGCCAAGATCCCTTTTGATTTGATTGAACAAATCAGAGCTCACCAAAGCATGGGAACTCCAATAGTTAGGATCATAAGCAACCATGCTTTCCAATCCCACAAAACCAAATCCTTTTTCCAGCGACGCTAAATTTTGTTTCGACTGGACAAACTGAAAGTCCTCGAAAAGAATTTTCTCAATAATCGTGACTTCACTTCCTTTCTGGTAAGGTCTTGGGTTTCCGATATTGATGGGGCCGAAAAGTTTAGCTTTTAATTCTACTTTGCTCACAAAGGCTTTGTCACTAGAATTTTCAAAAATGACTGAAAGACTACCGCCTATTTGCCGTTCTCGCCCATTTCGGTTTTTTGGAAATGCGACGTAATTGTATTTGGAGAAGTTGATGGTAATACTCTCGATATTTTCTCCTAACTCATCCAAAACAATTTTTCCTTCTCCAATGAGGAACAAGTCTGAATTGGCTTTGGTACGTTCCTCAACTTTTGAGGTAAATAGAATGATTTCTTTTCCATTTTCTAAGTCATACTGGAAATCGTAGAATTTGAGATTTGAAGAGGATAATGGCCAAGAATATTCAAAAGCATGCATTAATTCTCTTGCATAAAAAGGTTTTATAAAATACTGATCTGACCTTTCTGTGCTGGCTAAGGTATTCCTTGCAGGAATCGTATCTCCTGTCATCCAGTCCCAATGATGACTTCTCCTCAGTTCTAGGGGCACTAGAAATTGGTAAGCACTACCGCCGCCCCATGCTTGTACAAAATTATAGGGCTTCCACTTTTGACTCTTGGATTGAAGAGAAATACCACTCGCTTCGAAAAAATCCACATACTTTTCTTGCTGTTGGACAGCATAATAACCCTTGAAATTAGATAGGAATGCATTCTTTTCAAAAGCAGACTCAAAGCTTTTGTTGAGGTATTTGAGCTGATCGACAGGGTTTTGAAAGGATCGGATTTCGATTTCTTCCAGCGCGATTTCCACCCTTTCCAGAAGAATCACTTTTTCCGCATTTGGCTCCACAATGAACTCCCTGTCTTGGTAAAAGAAACTTCGGATAAAAAATGTAACTCCTTCCTCCAAGGTGATATTTCCAATGCTATCGGTGATTCCATAAACAGTCCCATCTTCAGAAAATATGGGTAAAAACGGTACGGGACTTCTTTCTTCCTTCTCACCTTTTTCTAGTATGGAATACTGTTGCTTCTTTTGTTCAGCTTCTTGACCGAACGAATATTGTGAACCCAAAAGTATGGCTGCAAAAGTTGCAAAAACTGACAAAAGTAGGGTTGACTTCTTCATTCTGATAATTTCAATCTGTAGACGACAATCTTTTCTTCCCGTTCAAACTGTTTATTGTAGGATCCATAGAGGTACGGTTCCTTGTATCCAAAGTAGTTAAACCCTTTGGGTACAGCTTGGTCTAGCAGCAAGGTGTCATTTCTATAAAGCTGAATTCCATCTTCTAACGGGCTGTTTTTAGTATAACCTCGTACTAAAAGATCTCGCCCCTCAACAAAATCTAAAGTAGTATAGTAGTTGACTTTTGGGCGAAGTTCTTCTCTGCCCAGATCAAACTCAGTCACATCCGAAGCAGTCAGATCAGGATAGTCGGTCATCATGTCTGTGCCAGAATGACCAAATGCATTCTGAATCATGGCATCAGCTGTAAACTTGTACAACAGGCTGTCTGCCTCAAAACCCTGAACAAAAAAATGGTTTTCAATCGGAGCAACCGGAGTCCCCATCAAATAGGGTATAAAATTTCTTTCCGAATAAATAGGCGGATAGCCTCCTGAGATTTGTATTTTCCCATTACTCAAATCAAGTATTCCTAGGTTTTTGGCTTCCTCAAAGTAATTTTTATTTAGAATGTAATTGTACTCTGGATGGGTAGAGGATATCTGAATCATCACTCTCTCCTCTCCAAACCAGGAAGGTTTTTGGAATTCATAATGGAGTTCGTAAATGCCTGCGTAATCAGGTTTGGGGTTTTTCAACAATTCATCATAAGGCGTATTTTCATGGTAAAAGTCCAAGTTGCCTGTTTGGGAAATAGCCCAATTCTCATCAACCACATAATAGTCATAACTCCCGCCCAAAAGAAATAGTCCCTGATCTCCGGAAGCCATGGCAACAAGCCCTCCCTTGATCTGATTTGGACCTTCGCCGATTCCTATTTGCGTTTCTTTAAGGCTTAGGTCATCATTGAAGACATAGATTATCCCGGTTCTTTTATCCGCGAGAATAATCTTATCATTAAAAATCTTCCAGATTCCACTTCCTGAGAAAATGACCTCTTTATTCTCTAGTGAATCAACTTTTAAAGAAATATTATTGATTTTGGCATTCCGATAATAGCCAATTTCCTCACCGTTGAATTTGACTTTTTCTGAGGAAGTGCAGGAAAGAAAAATAAATGAAATAAAAGCCCCGATCAAAAACTGCTTCTTAGATATCAGGGAAATTAAAGAGGAGTTATCGGGGCTATTCAATCCTTTCTCAGCTTTAAGTTCAAGATTGATTTAATGAAATAAGCTTAGGCCTGGAACTAATTTCAACACTAAGTAAAAAAAACAAACCTAGTTGTCAAGAAAAATCAAAAAAATCTGATTAATTTTTTAAAAGTTAAGGATTCACAGGGGTGAGGTAAAGTTGATTTTAAACAAACCCTTCCCTCAAATACTTCGCGGTGTAATTCCCCTTTTCCTTAGCTAAATCCTCCGGAGTTCCCGCAAAAGTCAAATGTCCACCTTTGTTTCCGCCCTCGGGCCCTAGATCGATCACCCAATCAGCGGATCGGATCACTTCGGTATTGTGCTCAATAATGATCACCGAGTGACCCTGATCGATCAGCGCATTGATGGAGTGCAAGAGTTTACTGATATCATGGAAATGCAAACCCGTTGTGGGTTCGTCAAAGATAAAGAGAACTTGATCGCTCGCTTTTGTTCCTCCTTTACCTAAGAAAGATGCCAATTTTACACGCTGAGCTTCTCCTCCAGACAAGGTGTTGGAGCTTTGGCCCATTCCGATATAACCCAAGCCGACTTCCTGTAAAGGCTGAAGTCGATTGATGATTTGCGTTTTTCCTTTGAAAAACTCCATGGCCTCGTCGATGGTCATGTCCAAAACCTCGGAAATGTCCTTGTCCTTGTATTTGACATCGAGAATTTCATTCTTGAATCGCTTCCCTTTGCAGGACTCACAGGTCAGATGGATGTCAGCCATAAACTGCATCTCTACGGTGGTCGTTCCCTCACCGGAGCAGGCTTCGCATCGCCCACCATCCACATTGAAAGAAAAGAAAGCCGGTTTGTATCCTCGTTGTTTGGAGACTGCCTGATCGGCAAAAAGCGTCCGGATGGCATCATAGGCCTTCACATAAGTCACTGGATTGGAGCGGGAGGATTTTCCGATCGGATTTTGATCGACAAACTCTACCTGAGTAATCCGCTTATAATCGCCTTCTATCTTATCATATTTTCCACTTTCGTCAATGACCGTTCCCAGCATTTTTCCCAAAGCAGGATAGAGTACTTTTTTAATTAAAGTGGATTTTCCAGAACCGGAAACCCCTGTCACCACAGTTAAGGTATTCAGTGGGAACTGAACTGTCAGATTCTTCAGGTTATTCTCCCGAGCGCCTTTGACGATGATAGAATCCTTCCATTTTCGGTTACCTTCTTTTCTGAAAATCTGCTCTTCTCCGCGTAAGTATCGGGCGGTATGGGTTTGGGCTGAAGCGATCAGCTCTTGGATGGGGCCTTGGAAAAGTAGTTTCCCCCCGTGAATTCCCGCATCTGGCCCTATGTCGATGATTTGGTCAGCTGCCTTCATCACCTTGTCTTCATGCTCCACCACGATGACAGTATTACCCATATCTCGAAGAGACTTTAAAACACCCACCAAGCGATCGGTATCCCTTGGATGTAATCCAATACTCGGTTCGTCCAAAATATACATGGACCCGACCAGCGCCGAACCCAAAGAAGTGGCCAGTTTGATGCGTTGATATTCTCCTCCGGAAAGCGTGGACGTCAGGCGATTCAGAGTCAAATAACCCAAGCCTACCTGATCCATAAATTCTAGGCGGCTGACAATTTCCTTGAATAGTCGGTTGGCTACTTTGGCTTCATGAGGTTCTAGTTCCAGCTTATTGAAAAAGATCAAGGCCTCATCGATCGGCATCAGGACGATATCGGTGATGGATTTGTCCTTGATTTTGACATAACTTGCATCCTTTCGAAGTCTCGTTCCTCTACACTCAGGACAGGTCGTCCTACCTCGGAAGCGGGAAAGCATCACCCGATATTGGATTTTGTGGGTTTTGGTTTCTAAGTCTTTGAAAAAAGCATTCAAACCCTTGAAATACTTGTTTCCGGTCCAAAGAAGCTCTTGCTCTTTTTCGGTCAAATCCTCATACGCCCGATGAATGGGAAAGTCGAATTCGATGCCTTTTTTCAAAAGTGGCTCCAACCAAGAGCGGGAAGATTCTCCTCGCCACGGGGCGATGGCTCCCTCGTACACGGACATCGTTTTGTCAGGGATGACCAAATCCGGATCGATGCCCAAGACATTTCCAAAACCTTCGCAGCGCTTGCAGGCCCCATAAGGATTGTTGAAAGAGAAAAAGTTGACTGAGGGCAATTCAAAGCTCATTCCGTCGAGTTCAAATCGATCGGAAAATTCACGGGTTTCCTTGTCAGGAATGGTGATTTTGCAGTCTCCATGTCCTTCAAAAAGGGCCGTTTGTACCGAATCAGCAATCCGAAATTGATTGTCTTCATCCTCTTTTCGGACAGAAGCCCGATCAATCAGGATTTCATAGTTTCCTTTCTGGATTTTCTTTTCCTGAAGCAAATCCTCTACAAAATAAGCTTCTCCGTCAATCAAAATTCGGGTATAGCCTTTTTGCAAAAGCAATTCCAATTCCTGCTCGATTTTCCTCCCTTTTGCTACCTGAAGCGGGCAGGAGATCATGACTTTATCTCCTTCTTCAAAAGAAAGGATGTAATCCACAATATCGGTGACCGTGTGATGCTTGACCTCATTTCCGGAGATAGGCGAATAGGTTCTTCCCACCCGGGCAAAAAGCAGCTTGAGGTAATCGTAGATCTCAGTGGTAGTGCCGACGGTTGAGCGGGGATTTTTAGTAGTGACTTTTTGCTGAATAGCAATCGCAGGAGCAACCCCTTTTATATATTCGACTTCGGGTTTTTCCATCCGACCGAGAAACTGACGGGCATAGGAACTCAGACTTTCCACATACATGCGTTGGCCTTCGGCAAAAAGTGTATCAAAAGCGAGGGAAGATTTGCCGGATCCCGAGAGTCCTGTAATAACCACAAACTTATTTCTGGGAATGGCTACACTCAGGTTTTTTAGGTTATTGACCCGGGCGTTTTTGATGATGATACATTCTTTGGGATCGAGTGAATCGATATCTTTTTTTGCTTTCAGAGTGCTCAAAGTCATAGCTGGCAAAGTTAATCATCTAACCCTAGAAGTCATGCGAAAGTTTGCTTCGATGTGAGTCTGATTTATTGCCGTCCCTACGAGGAGTAACGACGAAACCCGCCTACCAACGGGCTGTCAGTCTCATGAATTGTAGAATGTCTCTAGATGAGATTGCTTCAGGGCTACAAAGTTTTTAGAAAGGATGAAAGGATATCTAAGCCCCTCGCAATAACGGGCGACTTTGACATTCCTCAAAACTCCCACCTAGTAAACAGCCCGAAGTTTTGGGCAGTCTGCCTTTTTGTACCGTATGCATCCCAGTTTGCACCGATTCCAAAGCCAAGAGGGCCTTTTTTCAATCCCGCTCTCAGGTAAAGGAAACTTCGCCTATGTGAGGTTTCAGAAATTCCCTGGATGTACATCAATTGTACTCGCGAGTAAATCGACCACGTGTCATTCAATCGAGGTTTGTATTCATAAATACCAAAAATTTGCCCATCGGCTCCTTGGTTTGATAGGACATTGACAAAAGTCAAGGCAAGGACTTCCCGATTGGCAAAGACATGCTGAACTCCAGCCATAGGCATAAATCCTACTTTTGAATTGGCTTCTGCCCCTGCAGCCAAGCTAAATCCACTTTTACCGAGCTTGTACGTTACCTGTACGGGGGCGACGATAGAGTTCCCCAGCGTTCGTTCCCGATCATAGTTCTGCGCAAAAATGCTGATGGCTACCAAACTAAACTTGCTAGTTGGGCTGAAGTCTCGTTTGACGATCAGTTGGAAATCCAGCCGTTCATTTCCAAACATGATTTCAGCAGGAATTGGCGTATGGGGTGCTTGAGCTTTTGCCTGGAAAGCAAATGCAAAAAGGGTGAATAGGGAGATAAGTGCTTTTTGGAGGAAATTTAGTTTCATTTTGGATGCTATCGATTTAGAATCCAAAAGTAGGGAGGCCTGGCTTCCAAAACCTTGCTCTAGATCAAGGTTTTAGCTAAAGCTCCGCCTTCAGCCGACTCAAGGTAAAAGGGGTGATCCCCAAATAAGAAGCAATCAACTTGCTCGGTAGTCGAGATAGAATTCTAGGGTATTGTTCTAGTAGCCACTTTAATCTTTCTAGTGCACTGTAGCTTTGAAAATTATAAATTCTCTTCTGAGAAGTGATGTAAGCATTTTCGAGCATATTTCGATAAACACGGTTGATGGAAGGAAGGCTTTCAACCAGATCTAAAAAAATGGACTTGGGAATAGCTAACAGTTCGGTTTTTTCATTTGCCTGAATGAATTCCTCCGAGGGCATACCCGTGATGAAACTGGTAAGATTGGTAGCGAATTTGTTTTCAAATGCAAAGTAGCGGATCAGTTCCTCCCCTTTTGGGTCTATTTTGTACAGTCTCAGGGAGCCTTTGATTACAAAATAATTGTATTTGCAAACCTCTCCTTCTTGAAGTAAAAATTCATTCTTCTTCACTTTTTGGAAAATGAAGCCTTGCTCTAATTGGCTTTTGGTCTCTTCGTCCAGAGGATGAAGTTTTTCAATATAGGAATGAAGAGGGCTAAATTCGTTCATTGTTAAAATAGCGTGACGATGAAAAGGGGGTATGCCCCTCTCTACAAGATATTCACCTTTAATGGATTCCCCTAAATTAAACTCGGGGATTATTTTAGCCCTTCTTTACCATCTTTACACTTTCTTACTTTCCAACTTTTATCCTTTTCTTCGCAACATGGATTTCCAATTTCTCCTAGATGGTTTGGCCGAGGGCCTAAAAGCGATGACCTGGCTCGAAGCGGTGGCAGTCTTTTTTGGGATTGCTTCGGTATTTTACTCCATGAGGGAGCATATATGGGTGTATCCTACGGGTATTGTCTCTACCCTGATTTATGTTTGGATCTGCCTCCAATACAAGCTTTATGCTGATATGGGGATCAACGCCTATTATTTTAGCATGTCTATCTATGGATGGTATATCTGGACGCATCCGAAAGAAAATCAGGCAGTACTCCCTGTCACTTGGCTCAAACCCAAAGGATGGTTGATTTCCATTCTCATATTCATTGCCTCTTATGGAGTCCTGTCATTTGTGCTGAGCAACTTTACTGACTCAGATGTACCCTATTGGGATTCATTTACTACTTCTTCGGCCTTTGTGGGGATGTGGCTCATGGCCAAAAAGAAAGTGGAAAACTGGATCATGTGGATCATTACAGATTTGGTATCCGTGCCGCTCTATTTTTACAAAGGCTTGATTTTAACCTCTTTTCAGTTTTTGTTCTTTACTGTTTTGGCATTTTTGGGCTTATTTGCTTGGATTAAATCCGCTAGAAACTATGCAAATTCCTAGGAGAATCCTCATTCTTGGCCCCGAATCTACAGGGAAGAGCACCTTAGCCTCTGACCTAGCGGTCCATTTTGAGGAGCCGTGGGTACCGGAGTTTGCACGGGAGTATCTTAGCCTGCTGGATAGGGAATATGAATACCAAGATTTGCTACAAATCGCCAAAGGTCAGGTCGCATTGGAGGATGAATTGGCTCAAAAAGCGCAAAAATTTTTATTCTGCGATACAGACCTTCGAGTGATTCAGGTCTGGTCGGAGCATAAATATGGGAGAGTCCATGATTGGGTAAAAACAGAATTAGATCAGCGTGTTTATGATCTGATTTTGTTGACAGACATCGATTTGCCCTGGGAACCGGATCCCCTTCGTGAGCACCCAGATCCGGAGATGCGCCAGTATTTTTTGGATTTATACCTTGAAATGGCAGCCCAAAGTGGAATTCCTTGGGAAAAAATCAGTGGAAACCGTTCCGCGCGCTTAGAAAAATCAATAGATTTAATCGAAAGCCACTTTAGCCAATAATCAAATGATCTCACGTATTCTTGCTGCTATTGCCCTCTTTGCAGCTTTCTCATGTCAGTCAGCCGAGCAGAAACCTCCAAAACCAAATATTGTCCTAATCCTCGCAGACGACTTGGGATATGGGGAAGTTGGATTTAATGGGCAAAAACTCATCAAAACTCCTCACATGGATGCCTTAGCAGCAAGTGGAAAAATTTTCACCAATCACTATTCAGCTGCCCCAGTCTGCGCTCCGGCAAGGGGAATGATATTGACAGGCTTACATAGTGGGCATGCCTACATCAGAGGAAATGATGAGTGGAGGGAGCGCGGAGATGTCTGGGATTATGCTAAAGCAGCTACCGATCCAAATCTTGAAGGACAGCGACCTTTGCCTGCTTCGACACAAACTCTTGCTAAAATTCTACAGCAAAATGGATACAAAACCGCCCTGATCGGGAAATGGGGTTTAGGAGGCCCATTATCCGAAGGGATTCCTACGAATTTGGGCTTTGATTATTTCTTCGGTTACAACTGTCAGCGACAGGCTCACAATCTTTACCCTCCCCATTTGTGGGAAAATGAGACGAAAGTTTCCCTGAATAATGAATTGATGGTTCCGGGTACAAAGTTGGATTCGTTGTCAGACCCGATGAGCATGGATTCTTACGCAAAGTTTTTTCAGCCCGACTATGCGCCGGATGTCATGCATCAAAAGGCGCTTAGCTTTCTGGAGGAGAATTCCGAGCAGCCCTTTTTCCTCTATTATGCCTCTCCATTACCGCATTTACCCCTTCAGGCTCCTAAGGAATTGATTATGGAATACGTGGAGGTTTTTGGAGAGGAAGAACCTTATGATGGCTCAAAGGGCTATTTTCCAGCTCGCTATCCTAGGGCTACTTACGCGGCGATGATTTCGCTTTTGGATCAGCAAATTGGAGAGCTTCGCAAAAAGGTTGAGGAAATGGGCCAGCTCGAGAACACGATTTTCATTTTGACTAGTGATAATGGGCCATCCTACACAGGAGGAGTAGATTTCGAATTTTTTGATAGTTCCGCACCATTCAGTAATGGCTATGGTCGGACCAAAGGTTTTGTTTACGAAGGTGGAATTCGAGTACCAATGGTGGTGAATTGGCCAGGGAAAGTAGAAGCTGGATCAAAGTCTGACCATGCCTCAGTTTTCTACGATCTGATGCCGACTTTTTGCGAATTAATCGGAGTAGCGGTTCCTGATCAAACAGATGGGAAAAGCTTCCTGCCAGCAATTTTGGGACAAGAGCAAGAGCCCCATGACTATTTGTACTGGGAGTTTCCAGAGTATGGTGGTCAACAGGCTGTGCGCAAGGGAAAATGGAAGGCTGTCCGCCAAAAATTGAAGGAAGGTATCATTCAAACTGAATTGTATGACCTTTCAGTTGATCCGCAGGAACAAAATGACATAGCTGCTCAAAACCCTGAATTGGTGGCAGAGATGGAAGAAATCATGAAAAATAAGCATCAGACTTCCAGTATTGAGCGCTTTCAGATTCCTATTTTGGAGAATTAATTACCATTTCCCTAAAGCCAAGGTTGCAGCTTCCACCAATCTCATCTGGTCAGGATGGTAATTGTTATTGAGTAGAATAATCGTTTTATTTTCTTCGATAAACCGCACAATGATTGTTTTGTAGCCAGGGTTATCTCCTGTGTGCATGACCATTTTGCCATAAGGACTATTGGGGTCCAAGTCCCAACCAAATCCATAAGTGCTTTTTGCCCCATCATTTAGCTCGAAAGGGGAAAATGCCTGTTCAAGTGTCTCATTGCTGACCAATTTTTCGGTGTAAAGCGCCTGATCCCATTTCAATAAATCCTGAGCAGTACTGCTGACTCTTCCGGGTCCTTTTCGCTTTCCTAGCCAAAGGGTGTAATCGGAAGATCGAAAGCGGTTGGCATTTACATAATTCCCATTTTCATCCTTCAGATGACCAATAGCAAAGTTTGTGACCTGAGCTTTTTCCTCTAAACTTCTGATTGCTGTATTTTCCATACCAACAGGATCAAAAATCCATTCTTTGGAAAGCTCAACGAAGTCCCGGTCTGTCACCTCTTCCACGATGCTTGCTAAAATCACATAGCCGGTATTGCTGTATTCATAGTTGTCACCTGGCTCAAAAAGCTTAGGGGGAGCATAGCGACGGAGATATTCTAATATCTCAGGGTTGCCGGCAGCCTTACTCTTATCCCAGTGCTCATCCATTATAGCCTGATAGTCTGGCAGTCCAGAGGTGTGCGTCAAAAGGTGGCGAATAGTGATATTAGGGTAGGGTACTCGGATATATTTTTCGATGGGATCGTCGAAACCCAGCAAGCCTTTTTCCTTGCACATCATGATCATCATCGCAGTAAACTGCTTGGAAACCGAAGCCATTTCAAATACATCATCAGGTTGAAGTGGGATGCCTTCTTCAAAATTTCGCATACCCATGGCTTTTTCAAAAAGGACTTTTCCATTTTCAGCCAAGAGGATTACTCCGGAATAGCCTTCTGTTTCGGCTCTATCCAGAGCATTTTGGAGATGTCGTTTTTGGCCAGAGGCCGAAAAAACAAATAAGAAAACTAGCGGGAAAACGAGTAGACGGTTCATGGCTTTTGGATTTGTTTCATGATAAAATCAATGGTTGCTTGGTAGGCTTTGACCCAATTGCTGTGCAGGATAAATGAATGAACTTCATCTGGAAAAACCAATTGCTCGACTTCCACGCCCTGTTTTCGGAGGACTTCTGCCAATTCTACAGATTCAGAAAAGAGTACATTTCGATCATCATCTCCATGTATTAAAAGAACAGGGTCTTCCCAGTTCTCCACATAGGCCATAGGAGATGATTTGAAAGCCAGCTCAGCCATCTCGGGGAATTTCTCGGGCTCATACCAGGAATCAAATACCGGGATGTCATTATTCCAATTATGCACGCCGTGGATATCCACACCGGCGAGGAATTTTTCGGGAGCTTGTGCCAAACCATGTGCTGTCAAAAACCCTCCGTAGCTTCCACCCCAAGGGATGATTTTGGAAGAATCTACGTCTGGTCTTGCTGCCAGATAATCCGCTGCCGCCATCAAATCCAAAACCTCGCTGGCTCCTCCTGCACCGTAGTTTTCAGCTTCCCGAAAGTCCATCCCATAGCCGATTCCTGATCGGTAGTTCAGTGTCAGGGCGATAAATCCATTGGCAGCAAAATACTGCTGAAGTGCATAGGCATTGCTGTAATATTGGGAGTAATTGAAGCCTAAAAGCATCTGTCTGCGGCTCCCTCCGTGAAGGAAAATGACAGCTGGATATTTCTTGGTAGCGTCATGGTTTGGAGGAAGGAAAAGCTGGGCTCGTGTTTTGAAACCATCTTCCGCTTGAAGGTCCAAGCCGAGGGGTTTGATTAGTGTTTTTGGAAAGTCCTGAGGGAAGAATTCTTCTGCAAGTGGCTCAGAGTTATCATTTTGTCGAATATATGGCCAGGCCGGTCGGTTAGCTGTGGCAGAAAGATAGGCCAAGCCATCTTCCAAGCGGACAGGTGACCAATTGATATTTCCTTTTTCGGAAAGATCTTCCAAATCAAAGGAATTCAAATCCAAGCTGTAGATTTTTCTACGCTCAATATCCCCAATATTGCTTGTCAGCAAGAGTTCATCTTTTTTGTAGCTCGTTTTCACTTTTTCGACAATGCCTTGCCCCTTGGTCAGATGCTTGACTTCCCCACTGGTAGGATTGACTGCGTACAATTGCATCCAACCGTTTTTCTCCCATGGGAATACCAGTTGACCAGAAGGCGTCCACCACAATCTATCCGCTTCTGCAGGAAGATCCCAAACCACAACCGAACCGGGCCCTGTTCCGGAATTCCAAACTTCTTCTGCCTTCATCGTCTCCATATCCAAAACCCGGATGCTCCACGGATTACTCTCCTTAATGGCAGTGAAAGAAAGTAAGTTGTTGATATTCGGTATCCGTAGATAGGCCAATTGTTTGCCATCGGGACTCCATGCTGGATAGCTGTCTTTGTCCAGACTCGTCTCCGGATAGGTCAATTTCTTTTGCTCAAAATCCCAAATCCCAATAAAAGAGTGGTCGCCTCGGGTAGAGACGAAGGCGAGCTTTTCTCCATCAGGGGAGAAAGATAGCTGGCTAGATCCTCCCCTAGACACAAACAGCCTTTCCTGCTGGGATGAACTGTCATTGAGTGACTTCCAATAGACATTGGGTCCAATTTTATAGACTAGGGCTTGCCCATCTGGTGAAAAAGTGATGGTCGAACCCGGACTGAAATACCGGGTTTTTAGGGTGGTCAAATCAATTAAGTGAATTTTAAAATCAGTATTTTCCTGAAGTTGAGCCGGATTGGCTGCTTCTCCAGAGGAGTTTCTAGAATTTCCACGCACAAAGGCTAGAATTTTTCCATCCGGGGAAAAGGCTAGCTCTCCTAGTCCAAGCCCTTCATCTCCTTCAAAATTTGTGATTTTTTTTGCTTCGAAATTCGGGCTTTCCGCCAAAAAGATATTCCGTTCTCCTTCTAAATTAAAGACCCAAGCGACTGCTTTTCCATCCGGACTCGCTGTCAGATCGGTAGGAAAAGGAGCTGAGAGATATTGTGCGATGGATTGGGCATCTGTTTGATAAGCAGAAAGGAGGAAGAGAACGAGATAGGTTAGAATTTTTCGCATTGCCTAGTTGATTTCAGACAATTTAGCGATCAGAAAATGGCTTTCAAAGTTCCTGCTAAGCTTTGCTACCTGAGATGAATTCTTTTGATTTACTAATTGATCAATAAAACCTGAATCTACCGAACTATTTTCACCATGCTAAGACAAGCCATGCTATCATTTTTTCTTTTTTTGAGCATTGACATGCTTGGTATTGCTCAGCAAAAAAAAGTGGTCTTTATCATTTTAGACGGGATTCCTGCGCCAGAACTAGAAAGAATTCATACGCCTAATTTGGATCGAATATCAAAAGTTGGAGGTTATGCAAGGGCATTTACTGGGGGAGAAAAAGGAGGGAAGTCTGAGACTCCGACTATCTCAGCTGTAGGGTATAATTCATTGCTTACCGGTACTTGGGCCAATAAACATAATGTCTGGGGAAATGACATCGAATCACCCAATTACGATTACTGGACGATATTTCGGCTGATGCGAGAGGCTAGGCCTAAGTCGAAACTGGCTATTTATTCTACCTGGGAAGACAATAGGACCAAATTAATCGGAGAGAGAAAGGCGGAGACTGCTTACCTGAAATTGGATATTGCTTTCGATGGATTTGAAAAGGATACGATTCGTTTTCCCCATGATACGGAAAAGACTTACCTCCGAAAAATTGACAATTTGGTGTCATTTGAAGCAGCACATTCTCTCAAAACCCAAGCTCCGGATCTTTCATGGGTCTACCTGGAGTTTACCGATGCGGTAGGACATCGCTATGGGAAAAGTCCCCAACTTACTTCAGCCATAGAGTTGGCTGACCGTCAGGTAGGAAGAATTTGGGAGGCTATTCGGTTTCGGGAAGAAAATTATGGGGAGGAATGGATGATTTGGATCACCACCGATCATGGTCGAAAGGCGCCTGAGTTCAAGGATCATGGTGGTCAAAGTGATTCTGAGCGGGAAATTTGGATGATTAGCAATGCTAAAAACCTGAGTGATAGCTTCTATTCCGGAAAGGCTTCCATGGTGGATATTTTACCGACACTGATTGAATTTTTGGAAATTCCTGTGCCTGAAGTACAGCGGAAAAATTGGGATGGAGCAAGCCTGATTTTGAAAAAATAAAGCTCTGGCAAAGTAGCCAGAGCTTATCAATTAATTATCTATCATTCCTTTTCGGTTTGGAGATCGCGGAACTGGCCAAAATGACGGCTGACCGCTTCTTTGATTGATAGGAACTCTACGTTTTCTGGAAACTAATTCCGGTTCTTCGCAAGCCATGTAAACCAAGATTGCGGTCATGATGGCATTGTTTTTTACTTCCTCAAACACGATCTTATCATAAGTGTCCAGATTCGTATGCCAAGTATAATTGAAATAGGACCAGCTAAGCGAACTAAGCGAGAAAGCGGGAACGCCTGCAGCCACGAAAGAGGCATAATCTGAACCCCCACCACCTGGGTTCCCAGGGAAAGTAGTTTCAATTTCGCGAGTGATTTCCCTTGGTACTTCCGCCATCCATCTGCCAAGGTATTCATAGCTGTCCACAAAACCCTGTCCAGAAAGTCGGGCAATTCTACCGGTTCCATTATCCTGATTAAAGAGCACCTGAATTTTATCCAGCGTTTCCGGATGATCTTCCACGAAAGCTCTTGATCCGTTTAAGCCTTGTTCTTCTGAGCCCCAAAGACCAACTAGAATAGTCCGTTTCGGATTAGGATAGACCTTCTTTAGAATTCGCATCACTTCCATCATAGTGATGACTCCGGTACCATTGTCCGTAGCACCGGTCGCTCCGTCCCAAGAATCAAAGTGAGCTGATAACATGACATACTCTTCAGGTTTTTCGGTTCCTCTTATTTCACCAAAAGTATTGAAGGTAGGTTGCACGCCTGTTTCTCTTGATTGAGCATTTAGGTGGATTTTGGGTTTCTTGCCGTTTTCGGCTAGTCTGAATAATAGCCCATAATCTTCAAGAGATAGGTCTATGGTAGGTACTTTTTTCGTGTAAGCTGAGAATATTTTATTAGCACCAAATCCTTTGGACCAGTATGAAGTGATTACTCCCAAGGCGCCGGCTTCTTCTAATACTACGGGAAGCTCTCTCCGTCCATGACCTGTCTGACTGATTCGCATTTCCCAATCAGCCTGCATTTCACCTCTTTCTTCTTTCATCTTGGAAAAAGATTCCTCTGTGGCCCATTCTTCCCAGTTGTAGTCAGGTCGTCCGGAAACTTCTGGAGTAGAAATCATCACATATTTACCTTTTACATTGGGCAACCAGTCTTCAAAGGATTGTCCCTCTTCTAGTCTTGGAATGACGATTACCTCACCTGTTGCACCACCCTCGGGACTTGGAGGGCTCCATGCGAGTTGAGTTCCTGATAGAGATCGCACCCATGGTTCTACCATATCGATGTGGGTAATCCCACGCTCCCAGCCGCGCCATTCTCCCCATTGCTCATTTTTCCCCTCTATGCCCCATTCTTCAAATTGTGCTACTGCCCAATCGTGGGCCTTTTGCATTTGGGGCGAACCCACTAATCGTGGACCGATCCCATCCAATAATTCATGGCCGAGATATCTCAGCTGAGAGTTTTCTTCAGCTTCTTTGATGATGTTTTCAATGACAGGATCTTGGGCTTTTATTTGTGTGCTGATAAACAACATCAACCCAATCCCTATGAGGTGGCATTTTCTCATAATAGAATTTGTTTAGAAAATAAAAATATAGGAAAGACTTAAAATAGGCGGAACCGTTGGTGGATTTAATTGGGAATTGAAAAAGTAAAATTCAACAGGTTAAAAAATCAATTCAAATTTCAAAATTGCTTGCATCAGTCTAAAATGCTTATCCTTCGAATAGAGGGTCAAATTTTCTTCGATTACCTGATTGACGATAATTAAATCAGGAATTCCTACTTTATTGATCCCACTCTTCAGATTTAATTTTTGAAGATGTCTAATCACCTCCCAATCTATATCTAATTTGACCTTCTCAAGAGCATCTAAACCCTCTATTATTTCTGTTCTTTTTTCGTGATGAAGTTTCGGAATTAATTCGGTTAGAATGATGTCATTAGTGACAACAATATCTTCTTGGAGATATACTTCCAAAGGGCTAGTCCTTGAATATTTGAAAAAGTCAATCCAAACGGAAGAGTCAACTAATATTTTTTGGATAGACATTATTTTCGATCTCTGCTTATATCTAAATCAAGATCCAAGTCTATGGTGCCTTTCATAGAAATCAATCTTTTGCGCTTATTTTGAGCGATTTTTTCTTCCAATACTAACTTCACAGCCTGACTTTTGGTACTTGCCCCTGTGATTTTCATCACCTCCTTCAATAATTCCTCAGGGATATCAATGGTAGTTCGCATAAATAATGGTGTATTTGTGCATAAATTTTTATGTAAGATATTGAAAATTTTAAAGTCACGAAAATTTAAAATTCCTGACTTTGCTCAAGTATTGGGTTTTTCTTTTCCACTCTTCCCAAATTGGGTGCAAATTAATTTTTGATTGAGTTTATTTACCTTGTCAAAAGCCCAAAATGATCATGAAGCAAAATCAGGAATACTCATTATTCCTTCTTGGACTACTTGAGAGCAGCGCTGAACAGAAATCTCTGGATTGGCTAGAGCAAAAAGTTTCAAAAATTAAGGATGCCTCCAGTCCTACCGGCTTTTTTTTGGCTTTTTCACAGGCATCAAGGTTTTTTTCAAAAGATCCGCTCAAACTGAGCAATGCGGAAAAAAACAAGGCTGAGCATCTAGTAGAAGGATTTGATCCTAGTCATTGGAATTCCTTACAAACTGCAAGGACCTACTTGTTATTCCATCTTAATTTGGACCAGGAAGATTGGTTGAAAGCAGTTAATCAGCTTTTTGAAACAGGGGATTTGTATGAGCAAGCGGCACTTTATGCAGCGCTTCCATTATTGCCTTTTCAAAATGAACTTTTGCCAAGAGCAATAGATGGTTGCCGAACCAATATGACTTTGGTCTTCGACGCGATTGCTTTGAATAATCCCTTCCCGAGAAAGAATTTCCCCGAGCTTAATTGGAATCAAATGGTATTGAAGGCGATTTTCATGCAGCGGCCTCTTTACCAAATTCAAGGACTGGAAGAGCGAAGAAATTCAGCGCTTGCTGAGATTGCTTCTGATTTTGCTCATGAGCGATGGGCAGCAGGTCGAAATGTGATGCCGGAACTTTGGCGGCTGGTAGTTCCATTTATCAATGAACGATATCTTGCTGATCTTGAGAGAACCTTGAATTCTGATGATCAACTAGAGCAAATTGCTGGAGCCCTAGCCTTGGCTGAGAGTGATTCGGAAGAGTCTAGTTCCCTTCTTCAAGCATACCCGGTTCTTATGGGAAAAGTTACTTCCGGAAAATATGACTGGGAGGCAATAGGCAGAGAATTTCAGGATAAAAGTGCTTGATTTCAGATCCAAATAATAAATCACTTAGATACCAAAACCTTTTCAACCATGTACATAGATCCGCATATCCACTTAGTTTCCCGTACCACTGATGACTATGAAGCCATGCAAAAGGCAGGAATAGTTGCTACCATTGAGCCGGCTTTTTGGCTCGGACAGCCCAGGACGGAGGTAGGAAGTTTCAAGGATTATTTCAGCACCCTCGTGGGATGGGAGCGATTCAGAGCCAGTCAATTTGGGATTGTACATTATTGTACGATGGGCTTAAATTCTAAGGAGGCCAATAATATTCCCTTGGCTGAGCAAGTGATGGAGCTTTTGCCACTTTATGTGGGGAAGGAAGGAGTGGTGGCAATCGGTGAAATCGGATATGACGATCAGACAGAAGCTGAGGATAGGTTCTATCGGGAGCAACTCGAATTAGCCAAAGAAGTGGATTTGCCAGTATTGATACATACGCCCCACCGGGATAAGAAAAAGGGAACCTACCGTTCTATGGATGTGGCAGAGGAGCATGGGATGGATCCGGGATGGATTATCGTCGATCACAATAATGAAGAGACTGTCAAAGAAGTTCTCGACCGAGGGTATTGGGCAGGCTTTACCATTTACCCGCACACCAAGATGGGTTCGGAGCGAATGGTAGAAATCGTCAAGCAGTATGGACCTGAACGAATCATCGTCAATTCTGCTGCAGATTGGGGGATATCTGATCCTTTGGCAGTGCCCAAAACTGCCGATCTGATGCGAAAAATGGGAATTCCTGAAGAGCATGTGCAGATGGTCACTTATAAAAATGCACTTGCTGCATTTTCACTTTCTGGGCAAATGCACGAAGATGATTGGTTGAAGGCTCCACCGATCGATCAGACCAAGAAAATGGGTGGTAATTCTGTACTTCGGGGAGGACAAGTTCCAAGAGTAGAGGGTCCGTCTGATCGGGTAGAGAACTGATTCATGGCAAGCAAGCTATTCGCCTATCTCCAACTCACGCGTCCAGCCAATGTGGTGACAGCTATTGCGGATATTTGGGCAGGTTTTGCCATTGCCGGGGGCTGGTCCTACTTGATGACAAATTGGGAACAAGGGTCGGGGGATTTTTGGCAAAATTTGCTTTGGCTTTCTTTGAGTACCATCGGGCTTTATGCAGGTGGTGTAGCTTTCAATGATATTGCTGATGCTGACTTGGATGCCATAGAGCGACCCGAAAGGCCAATTCCGAGTGGAAGAGCATCAAAAAACGGAGCGATTCTGATGTCCTCATTGCTACTTTTAGGAGGAGTCTTAGCTGCCTTTAAAGTAAACCATTTAGCAGGAATTTTAGCAATTTCTGTGGTTTTTTGCGCCTTGCTGTATGACTATTGGGGTAAGCATCAAAATTTCTTTGGACCGATCAATATGGGACTTTGTCGGGCTGGGAACTTGCTACTTGGCGTGGCGGTAGCGCCTGAAGTTTTAAGCAAAATTTGGCCGATTGGTCTTTTGCCGCTGGTCTACGTAGCAGCCATTACCATGGTCAGTAGAGGGGAGGTACACGGTAAAAACCGAAAAGCTCTTTTTGGTGGATTTGGGATGTATTCCTTGATTGTATTGGCAATCTTTTTTGCAGCAAAAATTCAAACAAGTGATTTTTGGCAGGTCATTCCATTTTTGGCTTTACTTTCCTACATGATTTTTCCACCGCTTATCAGAGCTATTCGGACCCAATCACCTCAATTTATCGGAAAATCCGTCAAAGCTGCCGTTATTTCATTGATTATTGTGAATGCTTCCCTCGCTGTGGCCTTTGAAGGCTGGGAGATTGGGCTCGTGATTCTTGCACTTTTGCCCTTATCTTTGGGACTAGCCAAAGCTTTCGCAGTCACCTAATTATGCCTTTTCGAAACTTTCGCTTGCACAGACCTATTATCCCTGTATGAATACCATTTTGCAGCAGTCCTTCTCGGTTTCGTTTCAGTATCCCGTATGCTTTACTGAAGACCTCTTTTCTTTGGAAAATCCAATCTTGGTAGATGTTTTTGAAAAAGGAAAGTCAGTCAAAACCTTTTTTGTGATAGATAGTGGAGTGACTGAAGCTTTCCCAGATTTGGTTTCAAATATTAAGTCCTATGCAGCTCATCTTCAGGATCGGTTTTTCCTTTGCGCGGAGCCATTGATTGTGCCTGGGGGAGAGACATGCAAAAATGATCCCGATGTTTATCAGCAAGTAGTCAAAGCAACCAATGATTACGGGATTGACCGTCATTCTTATATTGTCGCTATTGGAGGGGGGGCAGTATTGGATATGGTTGGATTTGCAGCTGCTATTTCGCATCGTGGGATCCGATTGGTTCGTGTCCCGACGACTGTACTTTCTCAGAATGACTCTGGGGTAGGGGTCAAAAACAGCATCAACTACTTCGGAAAGAAGAATTACCTCGGTACTTTCACCACTCCTGTGGCCGTCTTAAATGACTTTAATTTCTTGAAGACGCTCGATGATCGAGACTGGCGAGCTGGAATCTCCGAGGCTTTGAAGGTCGCATTGATTAAAGATTTGAGTTTTTTCGAATGGCTGGAAAAGCAAGCATTAGCCCTTTCCAAAAGAGAAATGGAACCGATGAAAGCTCAAATCATTCGGTGTGCGCAGATGCATATGGACCATATTGCAGGAAAGGATCCTTTTGAATTCGGTTCTTCTCGGCCCTTGGACTTTGGGCATTGGGCGGCCCATAAGCTCGAGCATCTCAGCCAGTATCGTGTTAGGCATGGAGAGGCTGTCGCCATTGGGATTGCCTTGGATTCATGTTATTCCCACCTATTGGGATGGATCAGCAAGGAGGATTTGGATAGGGTTCTTGGGGTGATTCGAACTTTAGGCTTCTCGCTTTATGAGCCTGAGCTTTCTGGTGAAAATCTCATTCAGGGATTACGGGAGTTTCAGGAGCATTTGGGAGGTCAGTTGACGATTATGCTTTTGGAGAAGCTTGGTAAAGGAGTCGAGGTGCACGAAATGGATGAAAATCTTATTCAATCTGCAATCCAACTACTAGAAGAGGAAAACCGAACAGTCAAAAATCATTGATTTATGCATATTTGGGACTTTCATCTGAGCTACTGTAGCAATATCCATCCCGGAGAAAGCTGGAAAGAGACTTTCGAAAATCTAAAAAAGTATATCCCTCAAGTTCGCCAAAACCTGAGTTGGGAAGGAGCTTTTGGAATTGGTTTGCGCCTATCTCATGAGGCTAGCTTGGAACTTCAAAATCCGGAAAACCTGAAGGCTTTTCAGCAATGGCTTGAGTCAGCAAATGCCTATGTTTTCACGCTCAATTGTTTTCCTTACGGAAGTTTTCATCATACAGCTGTAAAGGACAAGGTGCATCAGCCCGACTGGACGACTAAGGAACGGAAAGAATATACCATTCGGAGTTTTAGGCTTCTGGCTGAATTACTTCCTAGCGGTCAAGAAGGAGGGATTTCCACTTCGCCCGTTTCCTATAGGTATTGGTTTCCAGATAAAAATTCGACCGAAACAGCATTGGAAACTGCTGTTCAAAATTTTGCAGAAGTGGTCGCTGAGTTGGAGAAAATTGAACGAGAGACTGGTAAATATTTACACCTGGATATCGAACCTGAGCCAGACGGAATTTTAGAGAATTCGGATGAGATGATCTGGTTTTTCCAAGATTGGATGCTAACCAAAGGAGCGGATTTTTTGGTGTCTCAGTATGGCTTTGGTAATGAAAGGGCAAAGGAACTTGTTCACCGTTACATTCAGGTTTGTTACGATGTCTGCCATTTTGCGATCGTTTATGAAAAGCCGGAAGTAACCTTTGAGAAGTTTGCGAAAGCAGGGATTAAAGTCGGGAAAATACAAGTATCAGCAGCCTTGCAAGTCAAGCTGGAGCAGGACCGAGATGCCATTCGAAATCAATTAGAAGAATTTACGGAATCCACCTATCTGCACCAAGTGGTGGGTAGAAAAATGAATGGTGATTTGGTTTCCTATTCAGACTTGCCAGCGGCATTGGAGCAACTTGATGGCGCGGTAGAAAATGAATGGAGAATCCACTTCCACGTGCCGCTCTTTGTTGAAAAATATGGGCAATTCTTTTCCACTCAACCCCAAATTGTCGAAGTTTTGGAATACTTAAAGCAAAATCCTGCCTTGTGCAAGCATTTAGAGGTGGAGACCTACACTTGGGAAGTTTTGCCTATCGATATGCAAGTCAGACTAGATGAATCAATCAGTCGTGAGTTGAGTTGGGTATTGGAAAGATTGATTTGAAAATGAAAAAAACCGTCGTCCTAAATATCGTAGCACTTTCAACCCGCGTAATTGGCGAGCATACACCTTTTCTCAAAAGTTGGATAGAAAGTAAGCGAAAGGCCATCATCGAGCCTGTTTTACCAGCTGTAACCTGTTCCGCTCAATCGGTGTATTTGACAGGGAAAATGCCTGCCGAGAATGGAGTCGTCGGGAATGGATGGTATTTTCAGGATGAATGCGAAATTAAATTTTGGAGACAGTCAAACCGTTTAGTTCAGGGGCCTAAAATTTGGGACAAGCTCAAATCCGAAAATCCGGATTTTGTCTGTGCGAATATGTTTTGGTGGTACAATATGTACTCTTCAGTCGATATCGCTGTGACTCCACGGCCGCTTTATCCTGCTGATGGACGAAAACTCCCTGATTGTCATTCCCAACCGATGGAGCTTCGGGATAGACTCCAAAAGGAGCTCGGTCAGTTTCCCTTATTTTCTTTTTGGGGACCCAATGCCAATATTTCCTCTACAGATTGGATAGCAAAAGCTGCTAAAAAAGTTGATCATTGGTATAAGCCTACCCTCAACTTAGTCTATTTGCCACATCTTGATTACGGACTGCAGAAGTATGGTTTGGATTTCGACAAGATCGGTAAGCTGCTTGAAGAGGTGGATTTGGTAGCCAAAGACTTGATCACCTATTTCGAAAATCAAGGCACAGAAGTTATTCTTCTCTCAGAATACGGCATTACGAATGTTTCCCAACCCATTCATATCAATAGACTTTTGAGATCGGCAGGCTGGATTCAGGTGAAGGATGAATTGGGTCTCGAAACCTTGGACGCTGGCACTTCACAGGCATTTGCCATCGCTGATCACCAAATCGCTCACGTGCACATTCAAGACAAAACGGTCTATGATCAGGTAAAAAGCCTCTTGGAAAATACGCCTGGAATTGAAAAAGTTTTGGACAAGGAGGCTCAAAAGGAATATGGGTTAAATCATGATCGCTCAGGTGATTTGGTAGTGGTCGCTGATTCTGACTCCTGGTTCACATATTATTTTTGGTTGGATGATGAAAAAGCACCTGATTATGCACGATGCGTGGATATTCATCGAAAGCCCGGATATGATCCTGTGGAATTGTTTTTAGATCCGAAAATTAAATTGCCCCTATTGAAAGTGGGCTCAAAGGTGCTCAAGAAAAAACTGGGATTCCGGTATTTGATGGATGTGATTCCTTTGGAAGCGGAACTTGTGAAAGGTTCGCATGGTCGAATTCCTGAGGAGGACGAGGACAAACCCATATTTGTAGGGTCGGAAGAGTTGGTTAAGTCTAAAAAAATCAAGCCTACTGAGGTTTTTGATCTGATTTGTCAAGCTGTTAAGTCTTAAACCAAGCCTAAGGTCTTTTTGACAGATCGCAGGTTCTCTTGTTTTTTAGGGGTTCGATGTTTTTTGCAAAACTCCGTATGGTAATGATGCTTTTCCAAAAATGTCAGTTGCAATTCATTCCAAGCCTGCTCTGAAAAACTAGGATTGAAGTGTTTGAGCTCTTCAAAAAGTGCACTTCCTTGACGCTCGAAATCGTCCGTACCCAAATATTCCAAATCCGCATCTGCAATAATTTTCTCTAATTGATTGGTGGGGCTTTGGGGGATTTTGGTTGCCATAATCATCCCATGGATTTTCTTTAAATCTTCCTCAGAAACGATTTCTCCAAGGTAATGCGTAGCAATCCCACATCCGATTTCCTCATGGTTTTTTGGATTTTCTATAAAACCAGTATCATGGAAAAGAGCGGCAAGTCGAAGTAGTTCCTTGTCTTTCTGGTTTACATTTTCCACATCAGCCAGAAAAAGTGACTTCTCGATGACATATTCCGTATGGGCAGGATTATGATAGGTCAAGTATTCGGGAAGCTGATCCAGAATATCCTGATAGATCTGTTTCTTTATTTTTTCAAAATCGATCATACGTGCTTTTTTCCCACTTGTTTGACGACTCCACCCTTTACCTCTTTGATAGTTTGGACATAAAAGAAGGCTTTTGGGTCAATTTCTTGAATAGCAAGCTTCATTCGATGAACCTCTAGCCGTGTCACCACTGTCATGATAATATCACAGGGATGATGGATATGAAAGGTGTCAGGAAGGTAACCTCGCTCGCCTTTATAAACGGAGATAGCCTTTTTAAAATCCTTTACTATCAATTCTTTTACCAATTCGTGTTCTTTCGAAATAATTGTTAGGGCGGTGTACTCCTCAAAGCCCTCAACAACGTAGTCAGTTGTCTTGATTGCTGTGAAATAAGTCAGTATGGAGTACATGGCGGGCTCAATTCCAAAAACAAATGCAGCGGATAGCATGATCAAGGAGTTCAAGAAGACAGTAATCTCGCTTGCAGTAAGGGCAGAATTTTTATGAAAATACTCTGTAACTACCTCAAAACCGTCAATTAATCCTCCTCCACGAATAATCAGCCCAATTCCTAATCCCATTAAAAAACCTCCGAAAACAGCTATTAGGACTTTGTCTTCGGTAACGGTTGGTACCTCCAAAAAGTGAAGAACAATCGTGAGGAGAAATATCGAAAATCCACTTTGGATAGCGAATGTCTTACCGATCATTTTCCAAGCCATAAAAAGGAATGGAAGATTCAATACCACCAAAAGTAGGTTAAGATTTATCCCAAAACCTAGATTTGCCAAGATGGCAATACCAGTCACCCCACCATCCAAAAATTTATTGGGAAGCATAAATGCTTCTAAGGCTATCGCCGCAAGAGCAACGCCGCAGATGGTGTAAACCAAGGATTGTGGTGAAAGGATGGAAGCCCAATCTATTTTTTGCTTTGATGACTGCTTCATCCTTTAGATTTAATTAAAAATACCTTCACTATTTAAGGCAATAATTGCAGATAAGTCTTCAATATCAAAATTTTTGATCTTTTAAGAAAATAATTATTTAGTAGTTTAACAAGTAAGATCTTATTTATTTTTGGTCTCAAGAGCTTGAATATAAGAAAGTGCCGACCCTAAATGGACCTTAGGATCGGCTTTATCTATTAATGTTGAAGCGAAGTAGTCACTTTTGGGGCTTCTTTAGTCCAGGAGCTGATATCCAACTTTCTTGGGTTGGGATAGATTTCATCTAAGGTATTTCCATCGTAAATGCGCCCGTTTTTGACTACATGGCTGATGGTGTTGGTGTTTCGGATGTTCTCTAAAGGGTTTTCTGAAAGAATCACTAAGTCCGCTAGCTTTCCTTTCTCGATACTACCCAACTCCTGATCTAATCCAAGGGCCTCCGCACCTAGAATGGTAGCAGTCCGTAATGCATCCAAATTGCTCATACCACCGCTTGCCACAGTCCATAGCTCCCAATGATATCCAAGCCCCTGCAGCTGACCGTGAGACCCTACCCCCGCAAGTCCCCCCTGCTTGACGATATCATTGATTCCTCTGCCATGATCTTCAAATACATGATCCTCCGGAGCAAACCAGCCACCAAGACTTCCTACTCTACGTCTAGCTTTAGAATTCATCTCTGTGTAAGGAGTGAAGCGATTGAGCTTCGGATCGTGGAGAGGACTTTCGGTCGTGTAGAAGTAGTTTTCTGCCCAAGGCCCTCCATAAGCTACCAAGAGGGTAGGGGTGACGGCCATTTTGCTTTCTGCGATGGTTCGTGTCACATCCGAGTATAGTGGGTAGATTGGGATGGCATGCTCATGTCCGGGGTACCCATCAAAAAGCTGTGTCATATTCAGCTTATAATCCAATCCTCCCTCAGTAGTAGGCATCAGCTCCTGCTCTTTGGCAGCCATAATGACCCATTGTCTATGTTGTCTATTGCCTACCAGATACATTTTGATGTATTGCGTATTGTAGTACTTCGAGTATTGCTTGAGGACGTTTTTAGTCTGTTCTAGGGATTTCAGATTGTACATCCAGAAGCCTACACCGGGTCCTGTAGAATATACTCTTGGCCCCGGAATCATTCCTGCATCGACCATGTCAGCATAGGTAAGTACATCGGTAGTCGCAGTCTGAGGATCTCGGGTGGTAGTCACTCCATAAGCTAGGTTGGCCGCGTAGATCCATACCGTGTTTTTGTGAAGATTCCAAGTTGGCCACATGTGAGCATGCGTGTCCACAAATCCTGGAGTGACAGTTTTACCGGTGATATCGATTACCTCGGCTCCAGAAGAATCAAGAGTGCCAGTTTTTCCAACTGCCAAAATTCGGTTGTCTTCAATGAGTATATCCCCATTTTCAATGACTTCTGCGCCTTTCATGGTTACAATTCGGGCATTTTTCAGAAGGATTTTTCCTTTAGGAATGTCTCTATCGAAGTAGACCTTCACCTGAAATTCCTCAGGTTTGTAGCTCTCTTTTTCCTTTTGCTCAGCTTTATAAATGCTATCCGCCTTCGCAAGCGTCTTATCTGCTTTGAATAGGGAGTCAATTCGTTTTTTCTCTGCTTTTGCCAGCGAATCTGCCAATTTTACGGCTTCTTCCCCTTTAGCTTTGAGCGTAGATACACTGTCTGCATCTGCCAGCATTTTGGATTTTTTGGCTGCTGCTACAGAATCCTCGATAGCTTCGGCTCGGGTCAAATCATATACCCAATGACCATTGCCAAGGGACCAGTGGATTTTTTCTCCATTAGCCTCCCAAGCAGGCCACTCCCCGCCGATTTCAGTCAGTTGTCTGGAAGGAAAACTGCTTGATTTTGGATCGGCTACATTGATGGTTGGTGTTTTCCCCACCTGAGGGATAGTTACCACATAGACGTTATTGTTGATTTGCGCGAGCGCTTTATTGCCTTTCGGGGCCATAAAGATGGAGCTGGCGCTGGATGGCCGCATCTGAGGTTCTTGCGCTGATGCACCCTCCGGTAGCATGCAGTAGTTTAGGGCGGCTGCATTGGAAAAAGGCTTACCCATCACGTAGCGGAAGTCATTGAGACTTTCATGATCGTGATTTTCATGTGAGTCTAATACCGAACCGAAAGGTGTGATTCCTGTGATTTTGGCATGGGTTTTTTCATCAGTACCGTCCCATTTGATACTCATCAGCGCACCGCCCGGGCCGTTTAGGTAGATTCTGCTCGTATCTTGGGTGAAGTGGGCATTACCGATATTTCTAGCTTCTTTGATCGTCCGTAGGGAGCCTCCTGCTGCTGGTATCCAGGCCAATATAGACTCTGCACCGCTGATTCCGGGACCTTCAGATTCTTCCATGAGGCGTTTATCCCCTTTGAAGACCACAATTTTTCCATTTGGACCCCAGACAGGACCCATATAGAGAGCACTTTCAGTGGTGAGTTTACTAACAGTTCCATTCCGGCCAAAGGAAGCTTTGTACAAATGTCCTCCTTCCTTTTCGTCCCAAGTGGTAAAAACTAATTGACTGCCATCAGGGCTCCAAGAAGGCATGGCTTCGGTAAAATTATGCTCACTCACCCGAGTAGGTTTTCCATCCGGAAATTCCATCACGTACAATCTGTTTAAGACTGTGAAGGCAAGTTTTTTCCCGTCAGGAGATGGAACCGCATCCCGGATTTGGGTGGCTAGTTTGGCCGAGTCCTTGACTTCATAATTGAAATAAAGTCGAGGTCCCATGGCAAGTTTCACTTCAGCTTCAAAAGGGATTTCCTTTGCTTCAGATCCATCTACAGGGATCTTCCAAAGCTTTCCTCCATAGGAGGCAATGACATGTTTGCTATCCGGAGTGAAAGCCATGGCAGGAAGTACGCCCTGTGGCGCAATGGATTCCTGCTCGTCTCGCTGCACGGGGTAGGCGAGCCACTTTTCATCACCAGACTCCAGGTCTCGAATGACCAGTCCTGTCTTATCATCCCAGCGGGAGCCATAGACCATCCATTTGCCATCATCTGAAAGGGTAGGAGTAAAGGCAGATCCATAGCGGGAAGTAATGCTGGTAATGTGTCCTTCCTCTAGGTCATAGGTGCCGATTTGGTACTGGGGGAGAAGGGCATTGTAATTCCAAGAACCTGTCCGATGAGAAAAGTAAACTTTTTTGCCATCAGAGCTAACAAAGGGATCGATTGTCTTCATAGAAGATGGCTCAGGATTGAGCTGAATACCTCCACCTCCATCTTTGTGATACATCCAGAGCTTGGTGATTCTACGGCCCTTGGCTACGACAATGTACTCTCCGTCCGGAGTCCAGTCCGCACCTGGTACGTCTCCGGTTTTATCCTTCGTCACTTGTACGGTATCCTTTTTCTCAGTATCGATGTACCAGAGATTATCGTTTCCGGCTCGATCGGAGGTAAAGAGAATTTTCTTTCCGTCCGGTGAAAATCGAGGGTGAGTCTCGTAGGCCATTCCTGTAGTGATGGGAGTAGCTTTGCCTCCTTCCATAGGAATGGTGTAGATATCGCCCATGAGGTCAAAGGCGATGGTCTTGCCATCCGGACTAACGTCCACACTCATCCAGGTGCCTTCTTGGGTATTGAATTTGATTTCTCGTTCGGGTTTCAGTGGAAGCTCTTTGAACTTGGGATAGTCTAAAGAGTCTTTTGCCGTGCTGTCATTTACAAAACCTGAATAGGGTAATGCTCCCTTTTGATTTTCGGGCGAAAGGATTGTAGCGCTGCCAATGGTCAGCAATGCCGCTGTCCAAATGGCTGGGTTAAGAATAAGCTTCATAGTAATTAGGATAGGATTAAGCAATGGAAGAAACAACCTCCAAAACTTTTACCGGGTGGGTTTTATTTTTCATTTTGATCTCTCCGATTTCACGGAAACTGAATTCGGTCATCACCGGGCTTGCATTTTTTTCTAATACTAATATTTCACCGGGCTTAGCCGCAGTTTGCAATCGGGCTGCCACATTCACAGCATCCCCAATGACTGTATAATCTAACCTCCGGAGGGATTTTGATCCAATATTTCCTGACACCATTTCGCCAGAGTTGATTCCGATGGAGACCTGGGGTTTGAAATTGTTTTCTTCCGAAAAAACAGGCATTTCATTGATTTTCGTCCGGATCGCCAAACTGGCTCGTAGTGCTCTGGCAAAATGATCCTCCCCCTGAAAAACGGCCATTACGGCATCTCCGATAAACTTATCCACGCTGCCAGCCTCTTCGATGATCTCCTTGACCATGAGGTCGAAGTAGTCGTTTAATAGACCTACCACGACATTTGGCTCTTCATTTTCGGAGATCTTGGTGAAAGCCACCAAGTCGATAAATGCCACAGATGCCTCGATCACTTCATTTTCCATCAAGCTAGATTCCAGCTCTTTGTTTCCCATGAAGTTCAGTACCGTTTCATCCACATACATCTTCAAAATATTATTTTCCCGCAGTGCTTTTAGAGTGGATTTGATCTGATTGCGGTACTGAATAGTCTTTTCCAGGGTGATTTCCAGATCTCGGAAGTCCACCGGCTTGGTGATAAAGTCAAAAGCGCCCAAATTCATGGCTGTGCGGATATTTTCCATGTCTCCGTAGGCAGAGATGATGACGGTCTTCAGTAAGGAGTGTTTTTCCTTCACCTTTGAGAGGAGCGTGAGTCCATCCATTTCGGGCATATTGATATCGCTGAGAATCAAATCTATATCGGGATTTTCTTCCAGCATCTCTAACGCAATCCGACCATTCAGGGCAAATGAAAACTCCATCTCCCCCTCACGGATGCGTTTTCGAAATTTCTGTTTGATCAGAATTTCGAGATCCGCTTCATCATCTACTACGAGTATTTTGACCATTTTTTTAAGAATTGTGCTTTTCGATCAGCTTGTTTACTTCTGCTTTTAGCGTGATAAAATCTATGGGTTTGGTGAAAAATTCTTTTGCTCCCGATTCCATCGCTTTTTCATAATTCTGCGTATCACCATAGGCAGAAATCATGCTGACCTGAATTTCTGGGAATTGGTTTTTGATATTGTTCAATAATTCCAAACCGTTCATTCCTGGCATATTGATGTCTGAAAAAACATAAACTACTTTAGGTGGATGCTCAGAGTCTAGAATTTTGAGAGCTTCTTCACCTGAAAAAGCAAATGCGAGTTCCAGAAGACCACTTTTTACTTCTTTTCTGAATTTCTGTCGAAAAAGCATTTCCACGTCTCTTTCGTCGTCTACAATGAGTATTTTCATCTGTTTATAATTTGTTTTTTAGAGGTCAGATGGAATCTCGCATGGGAATAGTCATATCAGTGTGTGATTGCTAAATCATGCTCGATTTCATCACGATTCATTTTTTGGGATAAATATTTCAAATTCAGTAAACTCACCGGGCTTACTTTTTACTTCAAGTCTTCCATTGTGGCCTTTGGTAATGATGTCATAACTCATGGATAGGCCCAAGCCAGTCCCTTTTCCGGTAGGCTTGGTGGTAAAAAAAGGCTGGAAGATTTTATTTTGAATGGAAGTAGGAATTCCTTTTCCATTGTCTCGTACTGTGATTTTTACTCCAGAATTGGTTGCATGAGTTTTTACAATGACAGAGGGAAGAAAGTCATTTACTCCTTTCTGATTGAGTTCACGTTTCTTTTCATCTGCTGCATAAAACCCATTATTGATCAAGTTGAGAAGTACTCGACCCACATCTCCTGGGACTACGCTTATTTTTTCCAGGCTATCGTCGGTTTCTATTTTAAAATCCGCATTGAAGGATTTGTCTTTGGCTCGAAGTCCGTGGTAAGAAAGCCGCAAATATTCGTCAGCTAATTCATTGATATCGGTTGGCTCTTTCTGTCCCGTACTGCTTCGGCTATGGAGCAGCATTCCTTTGACGATGGAGTCTGCCCGCTTCCCGTGGAGCATGATTTTCTCCAGATTGGTTTTAAGATCGCTCAAGATTTCAATCGCCTCCTCCTGATTGCCGGAAGCCAATTCTTCTTTTGCTTCTTCGATCAATTCGGTGCTGACATCGGAGAAATTGTTGACGAAGTTGAGTGGGTTTTGGATTTCATGGGCAATACCTGCAGTGAGTTCCCCAAGCGAGGCCATTTTCTCAGAGTGAATCAACTGCTCCTGAGCTGCTTTGAGTTCGTCGAGTGCTTTGACCAGTTCATTCTTCTGCTTGGTGAGTTCGGTCGTCCGTTCGGCTACTTGTTTCTCTAGTTGGGTTTTGAGAGCCTCGGTTATTTTGTATTCCTTCTCTTTTTCGAGAGCTTTTTGTTTTTCTTTTTCGAGAGCTTTTCGCTGCTTGGTATTATTGACCCACATCACAACGGCCCAAATGATCGCGAAAAACTTAGCACTTACTATGTACCCATCCAGGCTTTCCAGGAAGCTTTGACTGATCATTTCAGCCAAGCTTTCAATAGAAAAGATTGCCATAATCGGCAACCATGCGTAGACCATTCCTTTTCTATGCTGCAGCTCGGGATTTCTAATAGTAAGGTAGACGATTAATGCCCCTAGTCCGATATTTAGCAGAATCGCAATTTGAGAAATAATGGGTAGTCCTGAGTTGGCCAAAATCCAAAAAATTGCCGCAACAGCCATCCCCCCTTTGATGATACGCTTCCATTCCTGAGACACCTCAATGGGTCCCATGGGACGTTGCAGATAGTACAACAAAATCAAAAGAATGAATCCGAGATTCATAGGCTAGGTGGTTTTTTTGGGTTTTACTGGAAGAAATATAGTAAAAGTCGTGCTAGAATTCTCACCCGTCTGACTTTCAACATTTATTTCACCTTGATAAGACTTAATGGTATCATAGCTCAGAGACAGCCCCAAACCTGTTCCGAGTCCAGTTGGCTTGGTAGTAAAAAAGGGTTGAAATATTTTACCAATGATGTCTTGAGGAATGCCTGTTCCGTTATCAGAAATTTTAATTTCAATACCCTTTTTGACTTTGTGCGTACTGATTTTCACTTTTGGGATAAAGTCAGGATCCGTACTCTGCTTGGCTTTTTCTTGGGCTGCATAGAAGGAATTGTTACACATATTGATCAGAATTCGGGAGATTTCCTGCCTGATCACTTCTGGCTGGGGCAGCTTTTCAGAAAGCTCCTTATAGTATTCACCTTTGAAATCTTTTTCTTTTGCTCGGATTCCGTGGTAGCTGAGACGAATGGATTCATCTGCAACCATATTGATATCAACAGGCTCTTTGGTGCCCATGCTTGCCTTGGAGTGTTGGAGCATGGCTTTGACGATGGCGTCGGCTCGCATGCTATGTGTAGCGATGCGATCCATGTTTTCTTTGACATCTTTGGCGATAATTTTTGCCTCCTCAAAATCCCCAGATTCGATTTCCTCATACATCTCCTCCACCAGCTCATGACTTACTTCAGAGAAGTTTTTGACAAAATTCAAGGGATTCTGAATCTCATGAGCTATTCCAGCGGTGAGCTCCCCAAGTGAGGCCATTTTTTCGGCCTGAATCAGTTGTGATTGTGTTGATTTGAGGTTTTCGTGTGCAGACTCGAGGTCCTTGTAAGCTTTTTCGATTTCCCGAGCATGGGCAAGTTCTCGTTCTTTGGCTTTTTCTCTTTCTGCTTTCAGCACCCGGTTTCTTTGGTACAAATGAAGGGGATAAATCAAAGACAAGAATAAAATGGTATAAATCGTGTAGGCCCACCAGCTGCGGTACCAAGGAGGAAGAACAGTGAAAGAAAAGCTGATCGGCTCAGTCCATTCTCCTGACTCATCTTCGATGGGGCCTTTGATTCTCGCTCTTACTTCAAACTTGTAGCTGCCTTCTTGAATGTTTCCGAAAGTAGCAGAGGTACGTCTGAGGACAGGTCCCCATTCAGATTCGTAGCCATTGAGGCGGTATTGATATTCGATTAAGTCAGGTTTGGACAATTCATCTGTCCCGTATTCGATATTGATTTGATTGTGGCGATAAGGCAAAACCAGCTTTTGGGGAATGGGGAAGAATCCATCCACACTTTCAAAACTCACCCCTTTGAATCTGCGGCTTAGATTACTCTCTTCACTGGGATTGAGTCTTCTTTTGATAGTGATGAGTTGGTCTGTGGCTAGAAGCTCTGGAGAAACCTTTTCTGCGTTTTGTAGAGACTGCCAAGGAATTATTTCCTCATTTAGGCGGATTTGTTTCAGTAAAAGTTTGGGTTGACTTTGATTGCTCTCATTTTGGGAAAGGTCAAAGCGAACCAAACCATTTTTAACGCTTCCGGTACCTGCCCAGAGAATTCCATCCCGATCAAGGAGTAGTGCATTTTCTCCATCAGTTAAATCCTTGACAGGATAGCCCGTTTCCGAATTAAAAATATTCAGGTTTTGAAGGGGGTTGTCTGCCTTAGGGTCAAAATCAAAAATCGCCAAACCTTGGTTGGTTCCCAAGCTGATTGATGGCCCTGGTAGATCTGTGATTTGAAGAATGACATTATCAGGAAGTCCTTGCTCTGTATCGATTGATAAGAAGTTGGGAAGATGGTCAGGACTTTCTCTTAAAGTTTTGATATCCTCAACAAACAAAACGCTTATGCCATGTCCGGTACCTATCCAAATATTGCCGAGCTCATCTTCAGTCAATCGCAAAACGGCATTGTCGATCAAGCCTTGATCCATTGAAAAATTGATGAATTTCTCCCCATCAAAGCGAGTAACGCCACCATCTACTGCCCCAAACCAAATCGCTCCGGTTTGGTCCTCAATGATATCTAGAACCTCATTTCCGATGATTCCCTGGTCAGTTGTATAAAGAGTTAAGGTTTCGTCTTTCCACCGAACCACCCCATCATAGGTTCCCATCCAGATGGAGCCGTTTCGGTCTTGGGTAAGGCACAAAATCTCATCACTCGGAAGTCCAGATTGACTGTCAAAGATGGTCACCACATCTCCTTCAATAATCGACACACCATCTCCGCCTGTTCCAAGCCAAATCCGGTCTGTTTTATCTTCCAAAATCGCATGGATCACATCTCCAGATATTCCTTGTTCGGAAGAAAGGGTGGTAAATGACTGGCCGTCATATTTACTGACACCCCATCCAGCTGTGCCAAACCAGTGATTGCCTTCTCTGTCCTGAAGGCCAGAAAGTACGAGGTTTCCGGCCAAGCCTTGTTGATTGGTAAAGCTGGTAAAAGCCAATCCATCCAATCGGCTGACACCTCCTCCATCTGTGCAAAACCAAAGATTCCCTTGACTATCCTTTGCCAGATCGAGCACACTGTTGCCAGCCAGACCTTGTTCGGTTGTGTAGCTGATAAAACGCTCACCATCAAACCGACTTACACCTGTCTCGGTGGCAATCCAGATTTGTCCATTTTTATCCGAAATGATACTTCTGACAACGTTTCCTGCCAAACCATCGGCTTTGTTGAAGTTTTGAAAAGCTTTTCCGTCGTATTTACTGATCCCTCCTCCCAAAGTTCCTATCCAGAGAAATCCATCCGCATCAGAATAGATTGCCCTTATTCGATCGCTAGGTAAGCCGTCCTCAGTGGTAAAAGTCTTAAAAGTACTTCCATCAAACCTGCTCAATCCATCACCATTCGTTCCGAACCAAAGATTCCCCTCTGAGTCTTTGGCCATGCTGATGACCACATCTCCGGCCAGTCCATCGGACTGATCCAAAGTGCTGAAGCTCTCTCCATCATATCGAATTACACCGATTCCACTAGACCCAAACCAGATATTGCCATCCCTGTCTTCCACCATCGAATAGATGACATCGTCGCCTATTTTGTCATAGCCGAAGTTTTCGAAAGTCTTTCCGTCGAATTTGCTGATTCCTCTGCCGACGGTTCCAAACCAAATATTTCCCTTGGAATCCTCCAGCATACTTCGGACAATATTACTGGCGAGGCCTTGATTTTCGGTGTAGGTATAAAAGTCCAATCCATCAAATCGAGTCGCTCCTCCTCCATTTGTTCCAAACCAAATATGCCCTCGTGAGTCCACTAAGGCACTATTCACCCCATCCAATGCGAGCCCATCGTCCGAGGTGTATTTTTTGAACTGTGAAACTCCTCCTTCTCCTAAAAAAAACGGGTTGGAATCTTGGTCCAGAATCGGATTCCCTTGCTCATCTCTAAGCATGGGAAGCATAGACCTTTTTTCATTGTTGGGCTTGTTGAAATTTCGGAGTCTTGACTTTGGAAGGCTGCTAAAAGAGACTTTTATCTCCCTTGGCTGATTCCCTTCTTCCAAATCGGAAAGTCTTTGAATAGGTGCTTTTACAAGATCGTCGGTTTTGGTGATAGGTTTTTTTGACTCCGATTGGCAACCAAGTACCAGAATAAAGAGTCCTCCAAATACCAGGACTTTGCTGTACTGGGTGAATTTTAAAAGTGGAATTTTTTCCAATTTTTCACTAAAAAAATTTTTGAATCTCATGGATTGATTTTAATACTTGCCTGACTTTGGCGTTTAGTAAAAAGAGAAAATTTATCATTTGTGAATTCTTCAAAAAATCGCATACAAATTGCTGATTATGAGATTTAAAAACATTTAATAATTGGGAAAATACAAAAACATTGACAGAAAAAATAGCGACTTGTACCTTTTCTTCCCCTAACTGAAGATATATTTCCCGAAATTCATTTCTTCAGGTATTTCATGTAAATCAATAAATGAAAATGGAATTTTTAAGCTACCTTTTTTCCTGAAATCAATTCAAAATGAGTTAGCTATGAATTTTAAAATTTCAGTTCTCGCATTATTGCTCTTTTCGCTTTTTATAAGGCCTGCGTCTGCTTTGCAGGAATCCACTCCAGGCTATTTCATGCATCCCGATGTACATGAAAACACGGTTGTTTTTGTAGCCGAGGGAGATATTTGGAAGGCCTCACTTTCCGGGGGGATGGCTACCCGCCTGACCACTCACCCAGGAGACGAGTCAGATCCCAAAATCTCTCCCGATGGCCAATGGATCGCTTATGCGGCTAGCTACGAGGGTCCGACTGAGGTCTATGTCATGCCGATTTCCGGAGGTCTTCCCAAAAGATTGACTTACGAACCTGCCGCTTCTATTCCCACGGCTTGGAAATCCGCGACTGAAGTGGCCTATACCACCAATCAGTACTCCACCTTGCCACGATTGCGCACCGTGGTGGTGGATATGAATTCCAGAGAAAAAGAAATGCTTCCTCTGGAAATGGCAGCTGAGGGGAGCTTTGACAGGGAATCGGATACGTACTTTTTTGTGCGGCCTACTTATCACAACAATGTAACCAAGCGATACAAGGGAGGGACAGCTCGCCAAGTCTGGAAATACAGCGATGGAGCTCCTGAAGCCGTCAAACTCACACAGAATTACGATGGGGAAGATCATCATCCGATATATCATGATGGAAGAGTTTACTTCATTTCTTCCCGGGATGGCATACAGAATGTCTGGTCCATGAATCCTGACGGCTCGGATATTCAGCAGCACACGAAGGAAGAATCCTATGATGTGAGAGAGTATTCTCTTTCAGGAAATACGTTGGTTTATCGAGCTGGAGCAGATCTTTACCAGATGAGTTTGGGTCAAAGCCAAGCCCAAAAAATCGCGATCAATCTGGTTTCTGATTTTGATCAGTTGCGGGAAAATTGGGTAGATAATCCAGCCAGCTATATCACCAATATTTCTGTTTCCAATGATGGAGAAAAAGTGGCCTTGAGTGCCCGAGGTCGGGTTTTTGTTTTTCCTGCGAAAGAAGGCCGGATGCTTCGACTGAGCCGAAAAGACGGGGTTCGCTATCGGGATGCGGTTTTCACTACTGATTCTAAGGATATTCTGACCTTTTCAGATGAAAGCGGGGAATTTGAAATCCATCAATATTCCGGTTTGGGTTTAGACCAAGGAAAGCAATTGACGGATAATGGTACCACGTTGCGATTCAACCTTACTCCTTCTCCCGACGGAAAATGGTTGGCTTGGACCGATCTGAATAATGACCTTTGGATTCGTAATCTTTCCACGGGAAAAGCCGTCAAAGCCAATCTCACAGATGAGGACTTGCATGGTAGCATGACTTGGTCTCCCGATAGTCAATGGTTAGCCTATGGGCAGGCTGCTTCCAATACTTTTACTCAGCTATTTGTCTTTAATCCCAGCACAGAAAAGCGAATTACCTTGACTTCTGACCGGACCAACAGCCTCAATCCCCAATGGAGTGCAGATGGGAACTGGATTTATTTCCTCTCTGACAGGAACTTCGAAACCAAAGTGGGTAGTCCTTGGGGGCAGCGACAGCCAGAGCCTTTCTGGGAAAAGCAGATGAAGATTTACCACATTCCTTTGCAGAAGGGCTTGATTTCTCCTTTCACTCCCAAAAACGAACTGAAAGCGGAAGAGAAGAAATCTGAAGGTCCAGTGACAGTAACCATTGATGAAGAAGGATTGATGGAGCGAGTGCAGGAGGTTCCTGTGCCAGCTGGAAATTATAAAAATCTGATCGTGACGGATAAGGCTTTGTATTACCATCGAGTAGGTCCGGGCCCAGGTATTTATTATGGCGGCGGGGCATCCAATGATGATGAGCCTGCCTTGATGATGACTCCGATTTCGGAAAAAGCTGAGCAGAAGGTTTTCGCAGACAAAATCAACAGCTATGCGGTTTCAGCAAATAACAAATATGCTTTGCTGCGTCAAGGCTCCAGTCATTTCTTGGTGGAATTAGGGACTTCACCCGTTTCTGATTTATCAAAAAATAGATTGGATCTAAGTGGCTGGAAATTCAGCATAGACCCTCGGGAAGACTGGAAGCAGATCTACACCGATGCTTGGCGCATGGAGCGGGATTATTTCTACGACGCAGGCATGCATGGGGTAGACTGGGACAAAATGTACGAGAAATATCTTCCGCTGGTGGATCGGGTCACTACACGAAATGAGCTTTCGGATGTGATAGGGGAGTTGATTGGCGAACTCTCTGTTCTGCACACCTCCGTACGAGGAGGAGATACCCGAGATGGGGATGATAATATTCAGTTTGGAATGCTGGGAGGACTTTTCTCTAAAACCAATAATGGCTACAAAATCGATTACATCTTCCAAAGCGATCCCGACTATCCTGATGAGAAATCACCTTTGAGCCATCCTGCTTATGGAATTCAAGAAGGTGATGTGATCACGCATATTGACGGGACTTCCGTATTGGAAGTGGAGGATATGCAGGTATTGCTTCGTGACAAAGCTGGCAAGCAAGTTCGGATAGCAGTAGCTGGAAAAGGAGATCACATCATTTATCCCATGAGTTCTCGGCAGGAGAGTAATCTCCGCTACAACGATTGGGAATATACCCGGAGATTGGAAACCGAAGCCAAATCCAATGGAGATATCGGCTATGTCCACTTGCGAGCCATGACTTCTGGTGACATTGGACAGTGGTACCGGGATTTCTATCCACAGTTTAAGAAGAAAGGCTTGGTCATCGATGTGCGCCATAATAGAGGAGGAAATATTGATTCTTTTATCTTGGAAAAACTCATTCGTGAGGCTTTCTTCTACTGGAAGAGCCGAACAGGAGAGCCCTACTGGAATATGAATTATGCATTCCGAGGGCATTTGGTCCTGTTGGTGGATGAGTTTACAGCTTCCGATGGAGAGGCTTTTGCCGAAGGCTTCAGAAGATTAGGTTTGGGCAAAGCAATCGGAGCTAGGACCTGGGGAGGTGAAGTTTGGCTTTCCGGAGTGAATACCCTTTCGGATAATGGCATTGCACGGGCTCCAATGAATGGGGTTTATGGAGTCGTTGGTGGAGACACCAACGACGGCGAGGATGTGGAATGGCTGATCGAAGGAGTTGGGTTTATTCCTGATATCGAGGTGATTAATCTGCCAAAGGCCACTTTCGAAGGAAAAGATGCTCAGCTGGATGCTGCGATTGAGCATTTGAAAGAGTTGATCCAAGAAGATCCGCGTTCGGTACCAGCGCCACCTGCATATCCGGATTTGAGTTTTAAAAATGGGAAGGATTAAAAACCCGCTAATTTATTGAATTTATGCGAGGCAGCGAGATCATTGGTTTCGCTGCCTCCATTTTTTGATGGATTTTCCCGAGAAGTAAATCAGTGCCAAAAATCCTGAAAAAAGGGAAAATTCTGCTCTGTTTGATTCAAAATTAAAGAATTACTCCATCCATTAATAGGGTTTGAATTTGGAAAAACTCAATCTTCCAAGCGCAGAAATCTCGCCGCATTCCCATAAAATATCCCTTCTTTATCCTCCTCTGTCAAGAAGTCCAAGCTTTCCAGAAACTCTATGGATTTTTCGATGGCGTAGGGCCAGATCATTTGGTCGGAGCCAAACATGACTCTGTCCAGATAACCAGCATGCTTGATGTTTTTAAGAAAATCCGTCACGTATCTTTGGGTATTTGGCTCCACCCAGAGTAATACTGCGATATCTGTATAAAGTTGTGGATAGTAGGCCATCAACCGAATGGCATGTTCCGGCCAATCTTCTCCTCCGGCATGCATCAGATAGACTCGAAGTTTGGGATACTTGACCAATACATCTTCGATCAGGTAAGGATCTCCTAAGGCCAGTCTTGCTTTTGGGGACCAAGAGTAAGTGCCTCCCGGATCCCCACCTCCCGTATGCACAGCAACTGGAATGTCATATTTTTCACAAATTTCGAGATAAGGTTGCCAAATGGGATCGCTGAGCGTGGTACCGCCGTAGTAGGGACCCAATTCTCCAAAGATTTCGATTTCACCTGCTTTGATCATTTGCTCAAACCGCTCAATATCGATGTCGTAATCATCTGGGGAAATAGACAAAATCCCCTTGATCACACGGTTATCTTTATCTTTTTCTTTCCAGATACGGACACTTTCGGGATTACCACTGACAGCAGCCTTAACGATATTAAATCGTTCAAAAGCTGCAAAAGTCTCTAAGCGATGTTGCTCAGCATTTGCTGAACCCTTTACCCCATAATGATCTGTAGCAGAAGGTTCCCTCACACCAAAATCACTCTCGGTGTAGGAGTGAATGTGCATATCGATGATTTTTCTTTGTGAAAAAGCTTCCTGAAAGGATATTCCTGTTAAGAAAATTAATATAAATGTTCTTTTCATTGGTGTGTGATTCATGGATTGATTCATTTTTTATTCCACTGCAAAACGATCTCTGTGATAAAAAGCGGAACCACCCATGAAAGCCAAATGGCGGTAGGACCTGTTTCTATAAATGGCCCCAAATCATCATAAAAAGGCTGTCTCGTCAACCATCGAAAAAGGACGAAGGCAAAGGTGACCACGTAGCTTCGGATCATCCATTCTTTGTGGAGGTTGATTCGGCGCAGAAGGATAAATCGAAAGGCCATCCCTGTGGTGCCAAACCATGCAAAGGCCAAACCGATCAGAGATAAGCTCCAAGTCCAATGGAAATCAAGGGCGATGGTGAGTGAAAGTGTAATCGAGCTAATGACCGCGATCAAAATTCCACAGATATAGGCCATTCCTATTATGCGGTGGACTTTGAGATATCGAATTCTAAAAGCTTTCCAAAATTGAAAGGGGCCTAAAGTGAGAGCGATGAGCCCCCCTGAAATATGGCCGATCAATGGCCATTTCATCTCCCAATAGTCTCCAAAAAAGGATTCCTCAAAGCCAAAGTAGGGTAAGGCGTCATGCAGAATGAATTTGCCTGCAAAGAGGATGAGGAAGCCCCAAACAAAAAGTAGAAGCCAGGCTTTGGGTTTGCTTGGTACAAGTGTGAGTTTAGTTTCCATTGGGATTTCTCAGTTAGTAGTTTGAGGAGAAAGCCTATCCTAAGCTATTGAAGCCTCGTGTAGTTTCTTGGTATCCACGTATTGTTGAAATCCCGTGATTTTTCCATTTTTCACAGTCCAAAAATGTGCAACCTGCGCATTGTATGCTTTTCCGCTTTTATACTTGGCATCATATCGCAAAGTGGCTAGTACCTTTCCATGAAGCATTTCATGGATTTCGATGTCCTTTAGATTGAAGTATTCATGGTCTTGCAAAATGGGTCCAAAAACTCCATTCAGAACTGCATCTGGACCCACATAGGGATTTCCTTTTGCGTATTCATTTCCTTCGGCTTCGTTCCAAATGATTTGAGAATCCATAGTCCCGAGAACTCCCGGTACATCTCCTTTGCTGAAAGCCTGGTAGAGACTATCGACAACTGCTTTATTTTCTGCGGATTCCTTGATTAAATTTTCCATGGTTTTATAAGATTACTATTAGTGTGATTTATGGGCTTCCAGTTCGATTTCAATCAAAAACTCGGGCATGACCAAGCCTTTGACTTCAATCCACGAACCGGTAGGAAACTGCTTATGGTAGATTGAGCCTCTATATGCTGCGTGCTCTAAAAAGGCAGGCATATCCGTGGTGAATACATTTTCTACCAGTACATCATCGAAGCTGCAGCCATAATGTGCCAAGACTTTTTCAAGGTCAGCATAGCAGTTTTTCATTTGCTGAAGAAAGTCGCCAACAGCCAAGGGGTTACCTTCATCATCCATGCTTACTGCTCCTGAAATCTTGATGCCATCTCCGATTTTCACTGCGTGGGTGTAGCCATAGGCTTTTTCGAGTTCGGGTCTAAGAGAGAAAAATTCTGGGGTTTGACTGCTCATCTCATTTTTTTTGGTTAAAAGATGGAATAATCTCCACTTTCATTTGATCCTTCCCAAAAGACTTAGGATGAAGGCCTATAAAATGTTTCCCCAATGAGTTTTTTCCTTCCCCGGAAAATTCACAATTAAGCAATTGATATTCAATTGCATTTTATTGTATATTAATCGCATGAAGCGATTTTTTATCCTTGTTTTTGTATTGTTTCAGATTCAACTAGAAGCTCAGGTAGTTTCAATAGACGGTAAAGTCGAATATTCAAAGATCTTTGAGGAGACAGATGATTTTGGTGCGGATTACCTTGAAAAAATAGAGCAATCACTTCCTTCAGTGAAAGAGACCGAATTGAGGATGCAAATGCTCTGGGATCTGGGCTATTATTACCATACCAGAAATCTACGCAAATCCCTTTCCGTCATCAATCAAGGGCTAGAAGAGGCTCGAATAGCAGAAAGTAAGCTATGGGAGGGTAGAATGCAGGTGGCCCAAGGGGCTGTTTTGCTGAGAATGGAACAACTCGATCAGGCAGAAGAGGTACTTCAAAGTGCTTTGGAAAAACTTCCCGAATCCGAAACTTGGCTTTTGCTCACCAATCTGGGCTATGTCCATGAGCGAAGGGGAGACTTGGGAAAGGCTTTTGAATTGGCAACCCAAACTCTTCAACTCGGGGAGAAATACGGTGACAGGAAAGCTATGGCCATGGCCTATTCGGATATCAGTAACTTATTTTGGAAGCAAGGCAAACCCGAGCAAGGATTGGAATATGGACTGAAGTCTCTCGCCCTTTTTGAGGAGCGGGAAATCCAGGATTTGGATTTTGATTTTACCCTGCATGTGACTGGAAATAACCTGATTGCACTCGGGCGAAATGAGGAAGCACTTCCTTACTTCCAGCGATCAACGCAGATGGGCAAGCAGTACGGATTTTACAACAATCTCAGCGACACTTATATCGCCTTGACGGATTTGTATCTGGCTTTGGAGGATTTTGAAAATGCCGAAACTTCCGGCAAGGAAGCGCTAAAATACGCGGAACTCCTTCAAAATGAGTTTATGGTCGTGCGCTCCCTGCTTTCTTTGGGCAAAGTGAAAAAAGAGCAGGGATTCTATCAGGATGCGATTACCTACCTTGGCCGAAGTATCCGCACGGCTACCGAGGACTTTGGAGATCGGTATTTTTTGAGTTTGATCTATCGCGAATTGGCGGAAGCCTACGAGGGAGCAGGTGAAATTTCCAATTCCTATCAGGCGTTTAAGCGCTATCATGAGCTCGATCAATCTGTCTTCAATGCAGAGGCGGATCAGCGGATTGCTCAATTGCAAACTGAAATGGATGTAACCCAAAAGGAAGGAATTATTTCCCTTCAAGAGGAGGCGCTGAAGCGACAGAATATCATTCAGATTTTTACACTTCTATTCACCGCATTGATGGTGTTTTTTCTATTCTTCCTTTATCGGGTTTTTGTGAAGCGAAAAAAGTACAGCCAACTTTTGGAAAAGCAGAATCGAGAAAAAGAATTTTTGCTGAAAGAGATCCATCATCGGGTCAAAAACAATTTGGAGACTATTTCCAGCCTCTTGGCTTTACAGACAGCTCAAATCGAAAATGAGGAGCTTCAGGACATCATGATCGAAAGCCAAAACCGGGTTCAAAGCATGGGGATGATCCATCAAAATCTCTATCAAGGAGAAAATCTGGCAGCGATCGAAATGAAGAATTATTTCAAAAATTTAGGCGCTTTTATCATTGATTCTTTCGATGCTTCGGCACGAATAAGCTTGGAAGTAGAGATGGAACCCCTGGAGTTGGATGTGGATCGTGCGATTCCGATTGGTTTGATTGTCAATGAGCTGATTACCAATTCGCTGAAGTATGCGTTTCCAGATGGAAGAGAAGGTGAGATTCTGATTAATTTGAAAAAAGATCAGGATCATCTGTATCTGAAAGTAGCAGACGATGGCGCTGGAATGAAAAAAAATAATCCCACTTTGGGAACGGGCTTTGGTACTCAGCTCGTGGCACTTTTGACTAAGCAGCTCGACGGAAAGATGACACTGAGTACCCAAAAAGGAACAGAATTATATTTTGAGTTTAAGACCAATAAAGCAGCATGAGTGAGAAGACCAGAATTTTGATTGTGGAGGATGATATGATTATCGCTGCAAATATTTCCCTGCAGCTCTCTAAGCTTGCCTATGAAGTCACGGGAATTGAGTCCCGGGGAGAGGATGCCATCAATCACGCCATGGAAAATCATCCGGATATTATTTTGATGGATATCCAGCTGAAAGGGGGAATGACTGGGATAGATGCAGCAAAGAAAATCCAGGAAAAGACTGCAATTCCTTTGATTTACCTGACAGCCAATTCAGATGAGGCCTCCTTTCAAAAGGCCAAAGAAACCAAACCCTATGCCTTTATTTCCAAGCCTTTTAACAAGCTAAATCTGGAGCGGACCATTGAATTGGTAGCTGAAAAAATCAAAGAGGAAAAAATTGAAACGGAAGATTCAAATTCGTTGATTGAGGCCCTGGATGACCGGATTTTTATTCGAAACAATGGGAAACTGATCAAGCTGATGCTGGACGAAATTCTCTATATCGAAGCTGATCGAAACTACTGTAATATTTTTACTAACAATCAGAATTATCTCATTGTCAGTCCATTGAATGCATTTTGCCAAAAGATTGAAAGTAGGGATTTTCTGAGGGTGCATCGTTCCTATGTGGTCAATCTTAAGAAGCTAGATGCGGTGGCTGACTCACATTTGGAGATTATGCGAAAGGTCATCCCAATCAGTAAAATGTATAAGGAGGATTTGATGCGGAGTATTCGAAAGGTTTGAGTTTTACCCTATCTTCCCATCTCCATTGATATCTTTTCCGCTTTGTTCCTCAAGTACTTTCAGTGTTTTGATCAGTAGTTCTTGCGTCTTCCGCAATTCACTCTCCAGATAGGCCACCCGTGCTTCCAAAGAGGAAGCTCTAGAGTCCTGACTGGAGATTTGGCTTTGTTGGATTAGGTTCCAGAATAGTCCCATGGTCAATTCGTAAGTTTGATTGTGAAAATTGTGCCTTTTCCCTCTTCGGATTCTACTTCGAGAATTCCCCCATGAGCCTTGATAATATCATAACTCAAGCTCAAACCGAGTCCAGTTCCTGATCCTGAGGGCTTGGTCGTGAAAAAGGGCTGAAATATTTTGTCTTTGATGGACTCGGGGATTCCCGGGCCATTGTCAGAAACTGAGATTTCTATTCCATTTTTTGTTTTAAGCGTACTTAGTGTCAATTGTGGTTTGTATCCCTCCAAGTTACCTTTTGCTTTTTCACTCACCGCATAGAAGGCGTTATTAGCCAAATTGAGTAAAACCCGACCTATTTCAGAAGGCAGAATTTTGACTTTTGGAAGATTCGGAGCGAGATTCAATTTGAGATCTGCATTGAAAGACTTGTCCTTGGCTCGAAGCCCATGATAAGAGAGTTTGACATATTCATCAGCCAAAACATTGATATCTGTAAGTACTTTTTCACCGGTACTTATTCTGCTATGCTCCAGCATATTTTTCACAATGGAGCCTGCGCGATGACCATGTTTGTTGATTTTTTGGAGGTTTTGCTTAAGGTCAGCGATGATTTCAAAAATGAGTTCATAATCACGTTCTGCTGCGGGTTTTTCCTGTTCTTCTTCGATTTCTTCAATTAGCTCATTACTGATTTCGGAAAAGTTGTTGACAAAGTTCAAGGGGTTTTGGATTTCATGGGCAATTCCAGCTGTGAGTTCTCCGAGCGATGCCATTTTTTCAGCTTGGATTAACTGTGATTGAGTATTGATTAGCGCCTCATTTTTATTCTGAATATTTGCCAAGGCTTTCGATTTGCCAGTTTCATAAACTAATAAAATGATAAAGATCGTAAGATTAGTCCCTAGGATGGAGGAGAAATAAAAGAGATTGCTTTTTGCAGGGTCGAAGGTAGGGACCGGCGTTCCGAATTGACTCTCAAACCAGAATAATCCCAAACTGAGGAATGCTGATAGAATCATCCAAAATGTCGCAGCACGTTTTCCCTGTATCAACATTGCCACCGCGGGCAGTAAGAAGAATGCCGCTGCAGCAGGAGATGATAAACCTCCCTGAAGCCATGCCTGTATTGGAAAGCTGATGGCAAATTGTGATAAAACTAATGTGGTAGCGATGGATTTTTTTAACCCATATCGATAAGCTAAAAGAATAAGCAGGTTAATCACCCCATTGACTAGAAGCAGGTAGCCATTAAGCTCCGCTTTGATCTCAATAGCCAAATTGATCCCCAGAAAATTAGAAACTGCCGAGATAAGTAAAACTGCGACAAATATTCGTTCTGATCGTAATTCATCTCCGCTCTGTAGCTTTTGGGGAGGGATGAAAAACTCTGTGATTTTTTTAAACATAATTATGCTTTACTAAGTGCTCCAAATAGCTTACCGTGTCTTTTCCAAAGAATGTAGATGAAGGTATTGTCCAAAATAAAACAAGAAATTCCCAGGAACTGAACGAAGTGATTTTCAGGGTAGAAGAAGAACATGGAAACAGAAATTAATCCTGTGCCCAACATTCGAGCCCAGGCCAAAACCATTGAGAATTGTCCGGTATCTTTGGTTTGCATCAGCAAAAACACACATTGTAATGAGAGAATTACATTGATGATATATCCCGAGTTTGCCCCGATGAGTGTGTCAAAGCCTTCATTTCTAAAGAGGTAGGAGAATATGATCCAGAAGCCAAAATTGATCACACAGAATAATGCGAAATGCTTTTTGGTCTCCGGATTCATCGGCTGTTTGGTACCATATCGAAGGACCGAGTAGAAAATAAAGCAGTCTAATAAAAATGCAGCCTGATAGCTCAGGGCGAATAAAAGACCGGTATTGGGATGATATATCCAGCTCCATACGAATTCCCACCCGATATTCGCACCAGCAACGTAGGCTGGCATTTCCACAAATTTCTTTTTGCGGATTTCCATCACTAAAATCACGTATGCGACGACCCAAAAAAGGCAACCGACACCATTGAAAATAAGCCCGGCAAGTGAATAATCTTCAAAATTGATTAAAGGCTGATTCATAGCATTTAAGATTTTGTGCCCCAATCTTGTGTGAGGGATTTGGGAATGTAGAAATTGATGATTGAGCGGGTGGTCATTCGTTTAAGCATCAGCATAAGGCCAAGCTTTGTAAATCCCTGAAGGAAAAATGAAAAGATCAGGCTTTTATCCAGAAACTCACCGATTGCGGTAATTCGCTTGAGCTTTTTCTCCATTCGGTCAATTTTGGCTTGATCGATGGGCTCTACTCCAAGCAAGTCCGAAATATCTTTGCCCATCATCAATCGCATCATGGCAATATTGGATTGACTCCCCAGAATGGGTTTTGATTTCGTGTCTTGGAATTCCCGAAGGGCTTTGACCAATTCCTTGGCATGATCACTTGGGGCAATTTCTTTGTCCAGAATGCTGTGACCGAGCTTCAATGCATCCTTGGCGTTTTTGGGAATCATATCCTCATCTAGACCAGCGATGTGGCCGATCACCCTCCAGCAATGAATGTAAGCTTCCATTTCTACTGGCTCAAATTCTACCCCAATCGTCTCGAGCCCTTCCAAAATCAAAGCGGAAAATGACATCAAAGTCCCCGCTAAATCCTCCTGATTGATAGGCTCACCGTAGGTGTCGGCATCCCAGTTATGTTGCTTCAGAAAGTATCGAATGGTGGCATGGATGAGACGGACTTTTTGTGTAGCTCTCAGTCCCTTACCTTTCTTATCCAGTCCATCCGGAGACATGGCAAAAACAACGAATAGGGCCGTTTCTGCAATTCTTCTTGAGTAGGCGTCCAAGGAACCCTTCTTTTCATTGAGTCGGGCAGTCTTGTGAAGGACTTCCGCACCACGGGCACAGGCATAGCATTCAGGCAGTGATTTGTAGCAAAGTAAAAGCCCTATCCAAATCCCATGTCTAAGGTAGATTTGTTGGCCTAATGCAATCAGATCAGGGTCGGCCCATTCAGGGAGTTTGGCACTTTCTTCAAAATAATCATGAAGCTCTTTGGGTGCTGTGGGGGGTAGTTGTTCGCTGTCTTTGACGATTGATTGAAAAAGATGATTGATCTCAGCCGATTCTTGTTTTGCCATGATAATAGCTACTGTCTGATCAGCTAAGGGGTCCATGTGAGCACGCTTGGAATCCAACTTTTGAGGGGACCAATCCGAAAGTTCTTGAGGATCCATTTCTTTGAATTTCTGAAGAGCTCTTCTTTTAATTCTTTTGTTTTTGATGACAAAAGCGATCGATAGGACTACAAAAATGAGTAATAAGACCAAAAGTAATTTTGAGAGCATATGGGTGATAGTTAGTGTATATGGTCGAGTTTAGATAGGCGGATTTTGTAATGCTGGATTTTAGTATTCAACTTAATTTTTAGAGTTTTAATGCAATAAATGCTTTCTAAAGTACAAATTGAAAAATTAAAAAAGCGAATTTTTTATTTTTTATTTGGCGTCTTTTAATTCGTCAAACTTGACTTGTAAAGCATCGCCTTCAGGGTGAAGTATACAGTAGCTCACTCGGGCAATTATTGAGGTAGTGAAATCACAAACTTACTTCCATCCTGATTGCTTTCGACATCCAACCGACCTCCATGCGCCTTCACGATGTCATTGGTAATACTGAGCCCTAACCCAGTACCTTCTGTACCTTTTTTGGTGGTGAAGAATGGTTGGAGAATTTTGTCCTTGATTTCATCTGGAATGCCAGGGCCATTGTCTTCTACTTCAATTGTAACTTGATTTTTCTCGATCTTCGTGGAAATGGTGAGTTTCGGTTGGTAATTGCTAGACTCATCGTTCGTTTTTAATCTCATTGCGTCGAATGCATTATTGCAGAGATTAACAATGACTCTGGAAAAATCTTCTGAAATCAGATTGACCTTACCTATTTTCTCATCAAATTTCAGTTCTATATCCACATTGATGGGGTTTTTTGCTGCCCGCATCCCGTGAAAACTCAGGTTTACATATTCCTTCAGAAGAGCATTTAAGTCAGTAGGCTCCATTTTGCCATCTCCACCTCGGGAGTGTTGCAGCATGGAGGTTACAATCCCATTAGCTCGCTTTCCATGTTCCTGTACCTTGGAAAGATTTCCTTTCACATCTTCCAGAATGGCGATGATCTCTTCCTTCTCCTCCGAATCCACTAACTTTTCCAACTCCTCAAAAGCTTCATCAATCAGTTCATTACTGACTTCAGAGAAGTTATTCACAAAATTCAATGGATTCTTAATCTCATGAGCTATCCCAGCGGTGAGCTGTCCTAGAGAAGCCAGTTTTTCTTGCTGCACGAGTTGAGTTTGTGTGGCTTTGAGTTCAGACATTGCCGACTCGATCTCCGCCTTGGCTTGCTCTAGTTTGACAAAATCCTCATATCTGGAATAGGCAATCGCAAAGGCTTCGGATAGTGATCTGATCAAGTCAATTTCATCTTCAGAAAGTGGTTCTGTAGAACCCACATATAGCATCCCTTGGGTAAAAGGGACGAAATGAAGGTTTAGGGATTCTGGAGGAGCGGCTGCGCCCTGATAGGTTTTTTCATCTTGGATCAGATCCTTTTCCATGATTTGTTGAATCCAGTTGAGAAAGTCTCCCTTACCCCAATGCTGTCGGTAAACTTCTCCTTTTCGCCAGGCTTCGACGGTCTGGAAAGTGAGCTCGCTCGCATCAAAGGGAAGATGCAATACTCCCAAAGATTTCCCCTCAGGCGAAGAGAGGTAGGCCTCTACGATTTTTGCTTTTTCATTGATGATGAATACTCCGCAGCGGATAAATGGAATGTCTAAAGTGGTGAGCTCTTTGAATAAAAGTGGGGTGATTTTATCCAGATCTGCAGCTGTCCTCATAGAGGAAATATCCGCCCGAACTCGATCCAATGAGGCTTGTCTTCGGGCTTCTTTTGCGCTAGCCTGGGCTCTCTGCAAATCCAAGAAACGAGTGAAAGCGAATGAAAAAACCGCTGTGGCTCTTCGCATCAAATCCCAACTTTCAGCTGAGATGGGCCCTGAAGATGCGGCGCCTAAGAATCCATCTGAAAACTTATAAAGGTGATAGGTTCGTTCGGGGATAGTTTCTCCATAGAATCTACTTTTTCCAAGAAGTTCAGATTTGCTTTCACAGTATCGGATCCATTCTACTCGCTGTTCGCCCTTCATAAGAATGGAGGTTTTTTTCTCTTTAGATCGATAGAACCTCAACATTTGATTTCCTACCCAAGTATCCTGCAGATCAAGGACCATTTGATCGGAAACGCTTCTTGCGGGGTTCTGACTATTTTTTATCGTGAACCAGCATTGGGTCAAGCCATTCGATTCTTCATGAATGTAAATGGAGCTTGTTTCCAATTCCTCGACACCTAAATTCCCCATTTCTTCTCTTAGCAGTTGTGCTACCTCGGTGAGCTCCTCCGGATCTTGCATAGCCAAGGAGCGGGAACGAACTTTTTCCAATGCTGCTTCGATTTGAGCTTCCCGAGCCTGATTTTCTGCTTTTTGGAGATCGAGGAAACGCGTGTAGGTCAGATCAAAAACCTGGGCAAATCGCTTAAAGATATCTTCCTCCCCGCAAGGAACTTCGGTAATTATCACCAAGTATCCAGTCTTGAAGTAGGCTGCATGCAAGCGTTGCCAGGTAGGACGGGGAATACCGGATCCCTCCATTTCCTCAAAAATTTGAGCAGCTATCGGGATTTGTAACAACCAATCGTAATGCTCCTGAAGTTGTGGTCCTTCTAATGTGACGGTTCGGTAGCTTTCTCCTTTTTTCCAACCTTCATAGAGGCTTTCGTGTGTATAGTCTCCAACATTTGGAAGGAAAAAGGGGTCGATTAATCCATTATCCGCGCTCAGCCACCACTCGTCTTCTTGACGATCTTTTTCACAAAGGACAAAGCCGCAGGTCCATAAATTATCAACCAGCGTATTCAACTCATTAAATAGAAGAGTCGCTACATCTCCAAGTTCCTCGGCTTTTTGCATGCCCATGGTACGAGATCGCACCCGCTCTAATGCCGCTTCAATTTGGGATTCTCTAGCTTGTGCTTCGGCTTTTTGTAGGTCTAAAAAGCGCGTATAGGTTTGCTCAAAGACTTTGGCAAATCGCTTCAAAATCTCATTTTCTGAATCCGTGAAGGGAATCCCTGAATAATTCTGAATTCCCAGCATGACATCACTCAATAAAACAGCAGAACGTGAAAATCCCGGGCTTGAAAAAATAAATAGCTTTCTTTCTTCCGGTACTTCAGGGTAATGAAGAAAGAATAATTCAAAAAAATCATTCTTTTCCTCTTTGCTGAATTGGTCGGAAATGAAATTAAGACCGGCCTTCTTGGCATTTTTTATAGAATTGAACACGGCATTATTCCTATATGGAATGTGCTGAAGAACAGGATAAGGCCTGCCTGGAACTGCGGTCCAAAGATTAAAGTCATCCGTGTCTCTAAAAGACAAATCTATCTGGGCAGAATCAATGTTGAAATTGAGTTGGCGGAACTGCTCAAAAACTATCTGAATTACTTCAGGGAATTCCTCACTCTTGTGCATAGCCAGAGATCGGGAACGTACTTTCTCCAGAGCCGCCTCAATCTGGGCTTCCCTTGCCTGTTCTTCAGCTTTTTGAAGATCCAAGTATCGGCGATAGGCGAGTTGAAAGACATTTGCAGCTCGTCGGAGAAGGTTTAGGGAGCTTTCATCAGGCTGGGTATAGGTTACCATTACGAGGGCTCCTCCCTTAAAATCTGAGATTGACCAATAGGCTATTATTTCTTCCGTTGGGAGGGATTCGATCTTCTTAGAAAGCATAGCGTAGGCCTGAGGAGAATACTTTTTCATAGCGAGCAACCACTCCTGGCCTTTTTCTCCATCATTTACCAAGACATAATCCTTGTCCCCAGCATAATAATGGGCCATCATTTCATCTACGATCTTGATCCCAGATTTTGGAAATTTTGCCATTCCTTGGAAGAGCTTTTCCTCCATACCAGGTGCACGAACAGCTCCCCAAGATTCGAAATAGTCTTCATCCTCTTCATATAAATGAATGGCACAGACTTCCAGGTCTTCTTGACCTAATTTACCCATTTGGATTCTTAGTTCTAAGGCTACCTCTTCCAATTCTTTTGAAGAGTGCATAGCCATAGCTCTAGCCCGAACTCGCTCAAGTGCTGCTTCAATCTGTGCTTCTCTCGCTTGAGACTCTGCTTTTTTTAGGTCAAGGAATCGGGTATAGGTTTGTTCGAAGACTTTTGCAAAGCGTTGGAAAATCACATGGGATTCAGGGACAGGCTGATAGGTAATGAATAGCAAGAACCCATGCTTGAAAAAAGCAATATGATCGTACTGCGACTCGGGTAGTGTGGCTCCAGAAGATATAATTTCACGAAGTGCATCGCCCATGACAGGAATAGTCATTAGGTAATCATAATGCGCTTTACAATCTTCGCCCAGAAATTCTTCCACATGGAAAGTTTCACCAGCTTTTCCTTTTTCGTAAAACTTCAGGAAGAAATTTTCCCTGGGAGTTTTGTAGAAGGGTAAAGACCCTTCTCTGCTGCTAAACCATTCATAGTCGCCTTCTGGATCATCAGCATAGATATGGAATGCACAGCCCCAAGTATCTATTCCCAAGGCTCTGACCTGCCGATCCAAAACTTCTGAAGCTTCAGTCAGCTCGTCTGAGTGCTGCATAGCCATGGTTCTTGATCGTACTCGTTCCAGAGCAGCTTCTATTTGTGCTTCTCGTGCCTGTGCTTCGGCTTTTTGGAGGTCGAGGAAGCGGGTGTAGGCCTGTTCGAAGACTTTTCCGAATCTTTTTAGGATGTCATTATCCGCATCGGAAAATATCTGACCTTTCTGATTGATGATAAAAATGCTGGTATTGCTGGAAACGGTACAGGATCGGAAATACGGTTTTTTTCCTTCAAGCCTTTGTTTTTTCTCTTTTGAACTAAGTCTTGCCCATGGTTCATGTTTAAACAGAAATTTGAAGTATTCATTTTTCTCTTCTGCGGTAAATTCTTCAGTGAAGAAACCAGGGCCCCTTTTGATTCCTTCTAGTAGATCGGTATAAAAGGGTTTTTCAAATCTCGGGATTTGGACTACCTGCGATGTTTCGGCTGTTCCGCCGGCACCCCAGCATTTGAGTTCCTGATCGATCTCGCTGTTGATCACGATGAAAGATCCGCCATGAATGGAAAGTCCCAGCTTGACTAGTTCCTCATGAACGGTATGAATGACTGACTGCAATTCACTGGTCTGGTGCATGGCCAGACTTTTAGATCGAACCCGCTCCAAAGCTGCTTCGATTTTGGCTTCTCGCGCCTGTGCTTCTGCTTGTTGGAGGTCCAGATATCTTCGAAAGGTTTGTTCAAACTGGGAACTAAACCGCTGGGCAATGCTACTGATTTCGGAATCAAATTCTTCAGGGCAAAAGGCGTAGAAAAACCCATGTTCGAAGATAAAACAGTGCTGGATCTCTTTTTTGGGAAGTGTTTCCAGCGGGATCTGGATTTTATATTCCGGTGCAGTATTGAGCATCCGATAATAGTCCAGTAAATCCTCCCCTTCCAAAATATACTTGTGAAAGGGAACTTGTTGGAGCCAAGCCTGACGGGCTTTTATTAGCATGGGGTGCCAATCCATATTGATGTTGCCAACATGCAGATTGACCTCATCCCCGTTTTTTCTAGCGGTCCAAAGCTGATTATTTTCGTTCTCATGATTCAGAATTCCTATTCCAAACCTAGTCTGTTCATCTACTCCCAAAGCAGTGAGTTCAGCGAACATTTTGAGAATGCATTTCCCTACGTCCTCACTGCTATGCATCGCCATGGTCTGAGCTCTGACTCGTTCTAGTGCAAGGTCGATTTCAACTTCTCGGGCTCGGGCTTCAGCCTTTTGGATATCTTGAAATCTTCTGTAGGCTAAGGAAAAAACCTGATGAAATCGCTTGAATAAATTCAGAATTGAAGTTTCCATCGGCTGATAGAGGGTCAGACCTAATCCTCCCTGTCCTATGGATAAAAAGCAATGGCTGATTTCATCAGAGTCCTCCAAAAGAGGGTCAGGGAAATGATTCTCCGCTTTGCGATGTTCACGAAATTCCTCCAGTTCTTTTCCTGAAATAGTACCAGTAAAGTGCCCGTCTTTCGATGCCAGCATTTGCTTCACCATTCCATGTTCGACGGGGTTTTTGAGATATTCGGTCCGTTCTACTGCTTCTTTATCATAGTAAGTAAAATACTGGTAGCAAAGATAGATTCCTTTTTCCTCGTCAATAATTGCCGTCTGAATATTCCGAATTTTTTCGACTCCAAACTTTTCTAGCTGTTCCGAAATAATGCGGCAGATAGCCAACATATCCTCGGGTTTTTTCATACCCATGGCTACAGCCCTGACTTTTTCGAGAGCAGCCTCGATAGCCAATTCCCGGTTTTTTTCGACCAAATCAGCTGTTTTTTCTGAGATAATTTGCTCGAGTTCTTCTGTCTTTTTCTTCCAAATATCTATTCCCCAAGTGTCCTCTTCGCTTTTCACCTCCTCCGGTTTAGAGCCATGCCAATGGACCACGATCCATTTTTTTTCTTGATATTCAAAGACTATGGAAAATCGTAATTTTATTTCAAACTGATCCGAATCGGTGGTGATTCTCATGATCATGTCATCGACGTAAATCGCGGAATTCTCCCCGTTTAGGACTCTTCGGTGTACCGGCTTTATCTGATGCTCTAGTTTAATTCCAATTGCCTGCTCTTCTTGCCTTTTGATCAAGTCAAAAAATTCCTGACTGGAAAAGATCCGCTCATCCTCTGTTGTACCAAAACCCATGATTTTTGGATCAATCAAGTGCTTCAACTCATCGATAATCGGTCGAATATTCAATCCGATTTCGATAAATTCTTGATAGGCTTGGTTAAGCGATTGCTCTTTTTCTTTCCTCATTATGAACTCGACTTAAAATCTGAATCAATCGGTAAATAAATGATCATTTCGGTTCCTTCACCTTCCTTGCTTTTGACCCGAAGATCACCTCCATGTGCCTTGATGATATCATAGCTTAAGCTTAAGCCAAGACCAGTACCACTTCCTGTAGGCTTGGTGGTGAAGAATGGTTGGAAGATTTTATCGATGATGGCTTTTGGGATTCCGCCTCCATTGTCTTTTACGCAAATTTCTACACCATCTATTCCGCCTAATTCTACCAAACGGGATTGCACGGACACTTTTGGTTTGTAGGATTCGTTGATTTGTTCTTCTTCGGAAATCACAGATCGTTTCCGCTCAGCACAAGCATAGAAGGCATTATTAATCAGATTGAGAAATACTCTCCCTATATCTTGAGAAACTACCTTTACCCGTGGGATATTTGAATCCAAGTCTGTTTCAAAGTCAGCTGAAAAACTCCTATCCTTTGCTCTCAGTCCATGATAGCTTAGGCGAAGAAATTCATCCGCAAGGGCGTTCAGATTGGTTGGTTTTTTCTCTGATGAGCTACCCCGGCTATGTTCGAGCATTCCCTTGACTATCGAGTCAGCCCGTTTGCCGTGATGCTTGATTTTGGTGAGATTTTCCTTTAAATCTTTACTGATTGTCTTGGCATCTTCTATATTTCCATTTTCCAACTCTTCATGCATTTCATCAATCAACTCTTCACTGACCTCTGAAAAATTATTGACGAAGTTTAGCGGGTTTTGAATTTCATGGGCAATGCCGGCAGTGAGCTCACCGAGAGAAGCCATTTTCTCGGAGTGTACTAACTGGGTTTGTGTGGCTTTTAATTCTTCGTAAGCTTTTTCTATTTCTCGTGCATGGGCAAGTTCTTTTTCCCTATTTTTCTCTTTTTCCCGGGCTAAAACCCGATTTGTTTGGATTTTGACCAAGCCATAGACCAACAAGGCAAATCCCAGAAAATAGATGATAAATGCCCACCAAGTGGCGTACCAGGGAGGTAGGACGGTAAAAGAGTAAGTTATTTCTTCGGATAAGGTGTTAAAGGTGTTTTTAGCCCGAACTCGAAAGGTGTAATCTCCATAAGGTAAATTGGAAAAATCCCGAGTGACTTTATCCTCCCAATTTCCCCATTCTTCATCATAGCCTTCCAAATAGTTTTGAAAGAGGATTTTATTTTCCCTGACAAAAAAGGGAGCAGCATATTCAAATGTTATTTTATTGGAATTGTAGGCAATTTCAGGGGGCTCTCTATCCAAAAATTCAGCAAGCATAAGTGGACCGGAAGAACCAGAAATCGCTGTAAAATAAAGGGGAATAGAATAGTCTGTTTTGTATTGTTTATTCGGGTCGAGCCTCATCAGCCCCTCGTCAGTTCCAATCCAAATGACCCCGCTGGGCTCCGTATATCCTGATGCTATGCCACTGGCTGTTATCAGATTTACAGGGTAAGTTTCGAGTATAAAGCTTCCATCGGGTTGCTTTACTGCATACCTTTTTTCTCCCTTAAAGTCTAAAAAAACATTACCCGTTTCTCCAACCCCTAAGCCATAGGTGTCCAAATTGATATCTGCTACTTCATCGGAAAAGCTAAATAAAGGGTCCCGCTCAAAGCTTTGGGTGGATGCGTCAAAATAGTAAAAGCCATCGATGCCTGAAGTATATACTTTCCCTTCGATGGGCCCAACTGCCAGTCCGGATAGTCCTCTGATTCCATCATTTTCACTAAACTCCTGTACTCGCGCATTAGGCACATCAAGTCTGCCAGAGGCAGTTTCTGGCAAATTAATTCGGTACAGAATTCCGGCTTGGGTTCCTCCCCAAATTTCTCCTTGCTCATTTTCGACCAAAGAATAAACAGCTCTTGTGACGCCGGTTATGGGGCCAATGTCTTCGTATTGATATTCTCCATTGCTTCCTAATTCCCTTCTAAAAACCTGAATTCCGAAATTCCCGCTGAGGAAAACATAGCCTGGATGTTTTTCAGACACTAATATTCTTAAGGTTTGAAAGGGTGCAGTTTCAGGAATAATTTTGGCTTGATTTCCCCTTATTTCATATACACCGACCCCTGTGCTCAAAATCCCATTGGTATCGGAGTACAGATCAAAAACCTGAGTATTGGGTGTCCCTTCTACCTTTTTGACAATTCCGTCTGACTTGTCAATGTATAATACCGTGGTAGAGGTGCCGATGTATAGGGTATTGTCGAAAGCTGAGAGTGAAAGTGCATTTCCGATTTCATAAGTATCCGAATCAAATCGGGTAAGTGGAGAGAATATTTCAATTTTGGAAAGTCCGCTATTAGTCCCAACCCAGAGATTATTGGTATTGTCTAGATGGAAAGCATAGACACTTTGATCTGGAATGGAATTTTTAGTATTAAAATGTGCTTTGATCGCCCCTTCTCGATCGACTATAAAAAATCCATAACCTAAAGCACTGATTGCATAAGTGCTGTCAGGAAGTGGAAGTGCCTTATACAATGTTCCATCTTTTAGATAGGGATCAATTTCGGTAGGGAATGGGGTGAATGTATCCCCATCATATCTAAAAAGACCACCTGAAAATGCTCCTACAAGGAACTCTCCTGTGTCATTGTAGGGCAGCAGCACTTGGACTCGATTCGCACCCAAAAATTCACTTCCTGGAATCAACTGAAGGCTTTCATCTTCTTCCCGGTATAGACCTAGGTTTATTTGATGTGTATAGTACTCCCCATTGAGTATAAAGCCATACATGAACTCGGTATCCGGTTTCCATATTTTGATGTTCCCCGATTGATCTTCTGTCGCCGGGGTGTAGATGAATATAGCTTCTCTCGCCTGGAAGTAGATTTTTCCCTTACTCTCTCTAATAGACCAGATATCATTAAACACAAAGTCCGAAGGAAATCCATCCAAAATCGATCTTTCAACTGTCTTGCCGGTAGAATCCGATATAACTATCCCGAAATCTCCCAGCGAACCGTAATAAAAGGTACCATCAGAGGCGAGTAAAGATGACCGTACATTCGTATTGAATTCTGTACTCGGAGAGGCTAAAAGATTCCAATTCTTACCATCAAATTTTTGCAATCCTGAGCTAGTGCCCACAAAAAGAAAGTCATCCTTGTTTTGATTGACATTCCAAACCTGCTGACCTGCCAAAGAGTTGCCCCCTATCACATAGTTGGTGTAGCTAGGAACTCCTTGAGAAGCATTGATCTGAGCTTGTGATTGAAAGCTGGTCAGGCAGAAAAGTAGTACAGCAATAGAAAAGCTAATAGACCTAAAGGAAAAAAAGGATTTGTCTGAATGTTTCATGGTGCTCAAAATTTTAGTAGTAAGGAAGAGGCTCAGTTAGACTTGCGCAGAACCTATTTCCTGGAAACTGATACTTATGTCATGTGAAGCTGATTTGCTGATAGATGGATAGGTAGCGATATAATGAATTTGGTGCCTTTTCCTTCAAGGGTCTCGATATCGAGTTGTCCCCGGTGGGCCTTAATAATGTCATGTGAAATACTTAGGCCTAAACCAGTTCCCTCTGTACCTTTTTTTGTGGTAAAAAAGGGCTGGAGTATCTTGTCTAAGATTTCTTCTGGTATTCCAGGACCGTTGTCTTCGATTTCTAGGTAAACGGCTTTATCCTCGGAATGCGTCCTGATGGTCAAGCTAGGCTTATAGTCAGATATCTGCCTCTGAGCCTTTACTCTTAAGGCATCAAAGGCATTGGTGCAGAGATTAATTATGACCCTGGAGAAGTCTTCTTTGATAAGCGACACCCTAGGTAGACTTGGTGCCAAATCAAGGTTCAAGTCAAGATTAATAGGGTTTTTTCCAGCTCGCATCCCATGGTAGGCTAGGTTTGAAAATTCAGCTAGCAATTCATTCAAATCAACTTCTTTGGTTTCGCCAGATCCACCTCTCGAGTGCTGAAGCATCGAAGTCACAATATCATTGGCTCTAGTGCCATGCTCATGGATTTTTTTCAGGTTGATTTCGATGGTATGAAGCAGATCAGTCATTTCCTCAAACCGCTCTTTCAATTGAGGACTGCTGCTGTAAACTTTCGCTTCACTGACCTCTTCCAAAACCTCAGTGACCATTTCGATGCTGAGATCAGAAAAATTATTGACAAAATTCAGGGGGTTTTTGATCTCATGAGCAATGCCAGCAGTAAGCTGTCCGAGAGAAGCAAGTTTTTCTTGTTGGACCAGTTGATCTTGGGTAGTGCGAAGGTCCTTCAGTGCGATTTCTACATTTTTCTTGGCAATCTCCAGCTTTGTGAAATCCTCGTAGCGATCATACGCTACCGAAAAATTACCTGCCAATGTTTGGCAGAGCTCTTCATTTTCAGTGGTAAGAGGCTCCGAATTTCCGATGTAGAGCATCCCCTGCTTGAATGGGAAAAACTGTAAAATAAGTTGCTCGGGAATGGGTCCGCCCACATATTCTTCTTGGGAAGAAATAAACCCTTTTTTGCTTAAGCTCTCCACCCAATTTCGGAAATCATTCTCGCTCCACTTTTCCCGATGCCGGTTTTGCTTTTTCCAATAGAAATGAACAGTCTGCGTGAGTTTTGTCGCTTCAAAAGGAATATGTAAGGCAGCAATGGATTCCTGATTTTGGGTGTTTAGAAAGACATGCATTAAGTCATTTTCTTCTTCCACTATGAAGATTCCGCACCGAATATAGGGGACTTGAAGTTTGGACAATTCTTGCCAGATAAGTGGTGAGATTTCTTCCAAATCTTCTGCCTTGCGCATGGATGCAATCTCAGCCCTGATTCGCTCTAGAGATGCCTGCCTGGAAGAGATCAAGGCAAGCTCTTCTACAGCTTGCCTTTTTTTATCCAGTTCCTCGATAGTTTCCTCTAAAAGTATAGAGGTAGTCCTTCGCATCTTTTCTGAGCGATCAAGTTTAAACTCTACAATGCTCAAATCCCTTTCGATGCCCTTGGCCGAACGGCTCAATTGCTCCTTTTCTTCTTCGGTGAGCTTTTCTGACTTGGAGATTAGCTCCAGAATTGTCTGAATATTTTTATTCATAGAATGATTCGAAAGAAAAAAGAGGGCTTACGAGCAGTTCCCTCTGTTTTCTCTTTGCTGTAATTTATTTCTCTGATAATGCGACAAGCGAACAAGTATTGTTATGAAATTCGTGTTTGCCCTTGGTTGACTTACCCATCTCCCCGTAGCTGAAAAATCCGGCTAAAGGAGCGTCCCAGACATTTTTCACTTGGTCAATTTCGTCGCTGACCATTGGGCCAAGAGAAAGGTGTCTAGCCTTGCACGAAAACATAATCAAGGCATCAGCCTTCGGAAGTTCATTTTTTTTCACAGTCTCGCATTCTTCTACTACTTTCTCGATGACATTAAAATCTGGAGCAAGAGAAAAGCGGATTTTGGAGCCTTGTGGGACACTTCCTGCGCATACTAAAGAGCGATCATTTTTATTCGCAAATAGCGGGGCTCTAATTACAGGCTCTGTTCCTTCCCGTTGGATTTGCATCGGGAATTCTGAACCTACATTGACGATGACCTCTTTCCATTCATCGATATTTTTATTGACGCCCATGTACTTGATGACTACATCAAGTGCAGGTTCATCATCGATGGTGTAAACCGTATTTCCTTCGCTTTTGGTAATCGTTCGAACGGTGCCTACAGGTTGCCAGCCGCTGGTCGCCAAACCTGCAATGGATATTTTATCCTCATCAAGAATCAGCGCTACGATTCCGGTGATGTTGTAATGGCCATTAGTAAATGCATAGGTCCCAGTCATGGTGAAATCATCTCCGGCCATTCCACCAAAGATGGTGACCTCTGGACCGACTGCTTCTTCAATACCTTTGATGATCATTTCCCCATCTGTGCTGATCCCTCCTGAGGCAATGATGAAAGCCGGATTTTTAAAGGTATTCAAACCCAATTTTCCAGTTTTTCGGGCTACATCTAGAATATTCCCATCTCCTGTCTCGAAGTGGACACATTGAAAATATTCTTTCTTGATATCCAAAAGCATGATCACGATGGACTCCTCACCAATTTCTCCGTCTATAAATTCTCCTGCGGTGGTTGCTCCGAAAATACTGATGTCTCTTTGCTCTAATAATTTGCAAATAGCCACCCGGTCCTGCTTGATGGATAGAAATATGATGGCTAGTGTAGGCTTAAAGCCATCAGAAAGAGTGGTTTCAAGGGCTTGACTGATTTCAGCCAGTGAATTTCCTTTGATTGTTTTTGCTTTCATGCTTGAAAAGATTTTTAAGAGTTTACAGTGGTTGCAAAAGAGTCCGTGGCAAAAGCTGGAAGTCCGAAAGCTTTTTGCTGGAGGACATAGTCACTCATGATGAGTGCACCTTCTACCCATCCCTGCTCAGGTGACCAGGATTCATTGCATACAAATAAGTTTTCGGCGGGTGAAGTGATGTGGGGATAGACTTCTTGGAGATCATTGATATTGATTTTGTATTGATGATATCCAAAGCCATAAGGATCCTGACCCCACACCCGATAGGTCGACAGTACTGGATTAGGTACCTGATCATCTTCTTTCAGGCCGAACAATAATTTGATCTGCCGCATGATCTCATGGACTAGTGCTTTGGAGCAGGCTTTGGTTCCAGGGGGATTTTGTGGAAAATCTTCTGTTTGGTAGAGGTCTCCTACATTTTGCATCTCTTTCCAGAAATTTCCCCGGATATAGTCCGTATACTGAGTCAAAGCTGCCGGCCCATTGTAATTTTTATCGGCAATTGGATCAGAAGGGAATTGGGAAAAGCAGTAGACAGAACCTAAGGGAAGATCCGTGAAATTCGGCCCATTTGTCAGATTGATGTCTTTGATTTGATGCCACCAGCGCTCTTTAAAGTAGAGACCCACTTTTGTCAATTCCATGTTTTGCACACTGTTGACCGCGCTCATAAACTTTTCATTCTGTGAAAGAATCGGTGAAACTTTGATCAATTCTTTGAGGGGCTTCTTGGGGATGGCAAGGATTACCGTGGGAGCAGTATAGGATCCCAGATTTGATTCGATCAAGTATCCGGATTCTGTTTTGGTGACAGATTTGACGGTTTCATTCAGGTGAATACTTCCACCTGCTTTTTGAATAGAGGCTGCCAAGGCATTGGGCAGGGATTGAAATCCTTCTTCGAGCGTTTGGAAGTGGGCATTTTTGGGATCGGGGAAATCGAATAAAATCTGAAGTCCTTCTCCGGCATTGATATAGTCCTGAAATGGCCCCATAAATCCCATGATATGGCTGAGCATCTCAATGCATTCTTCGCTCATGTTATAATTCCTAAGTATACTCCAAAAGCCCCATTGATTGATCGGAATGGGTTTTCCTTCAAAGTTTTTGTAAGTGCAGTTGTTTCGGAAGTGTACCCATTCGGCAGGAGAGGAGGGAAGTGGAATGCAGTTTTGGTTTAAAATATCATCGATCACTGCTGTCAGTATATCGGAGGGTTTTCTGCCTTGTTCATTGGGAGCGAGATTGAATAGGGAAGCCCAAATGGCATTGTTACTCGCTTTTACCTCGGCTTGGGTGAAGGATTTTCCCCGGATGTAATATCTGTTGTTGTCATCACCCATTACAAAGTCCACGGTACGAATCTGCGCCTGGGGATTTCCTTTATTTTCCTCATTCAGTGCATCGATCAATCCCCATAAATGTTCCATCCCTTTTCCTCTGGGGACAAAGCGCATTCCACCTTCTTCATCGTGAACTTGATAGGTTTTTCCGTCGTGACCTTTGATATCCACAAAAGTGGTTTCAAGTCGACCGCCTACCTGCCCCATTTTCTCTAAAATGGTCACCTTGGTGGATGGCTTCTCTTTCAGTAAACGCCAAGCTGCAAAAAGTCCGCTCATACCAGCTCCGACAATTAGGACATCAGTGGAGTGACTTGTTTTTTTTGTTTTAGTACTCATGATAAAAAGAAATTAGAGTTTGAGATTTATTTATTGACAAAAAGCTTCCAAGCTGAAGGATAGTCCCGTTCATCTAGATTGATACTTACAAGATAGGTGGAGGCTGTATCGCAGCTGATATCTTCTAAGAGGGACTCCAAGTCTCCAATGGTGTTGACCACGGCGCTTTTAGCATTCCCCGAGTTGTTTGAGAAACCTTTCATCAGACTCACATAATCCCATTCTTGGAGAATATTTGCCTCCTCAAAGGGAGCCGAGGATCCGGTTTTATAAGGGGCAGGATCTAGCAGCATTTGCTCTACACCATATACTTTGTTATTCAGCACAAAAACTACCGCATTTCGACCTTCTTGTACCATGGTTGAAACCGCTTGGCAAGTCAACTTAAAAGCTCCATCTCCTACGATCACGAAAGTCCTGACATCTTCTCGAAAGGAAGCTCCCAGACCTGCAGGTACGCTCCAGCCGATGGATGCCCAGATATTCTGCGCTAGAAACCCATCTTGACGATTGATTTTCAAGGAGGAGGATCCTCCGAATGATGAAAGGCCGATATCGGCTACGATCAGGTGATTATCATTGACATGCTGATCGAGTACTGCAAAAAAGGAATCGTATGTAATTGAGGTTTGGGGAGCAGGAATGGTTGGGATCGTCGGAGGGCTTGGCTGCTGCCATGAAGATTTATATCCGTTTTTCTGAATTAGTGCCATGACGGCATCTATCACATGCTCTAGAGAGACCTGTACATAGAGATTTTCACCGTCTTTTACCATATCCCGGGAAGCAAAGACTTGGGTAATATTTCCAGTCTCAGTGCTTTTGGAGCCAAAAGTATTCAGGTCTGTATTCCATACTCCCAATCCAATGATTGCTGTGGATTGCTTCAAATAGGAATTGGTGTAATCACTAGTAAATACAGCATCATGCATCCCCAGAAACCAGGGGTTATCTTCTGAAACTACTGCTTTACCCAAAAAAGACGTGACATAAGGCGCCCCAATAGCCTGTTGCAAAGCGGCAAATTTGGATTGTAATTTTCTGGTGGCGATTTCCTTTCCTATCCAAAGAATAGGCTTTTCTGTTGATATCTTCGCATAGACAGCCTCGGCTGCTTTTTCTATGGCCTGCACGATTTGGGCTGCGTACTTATTTGGGGCGGATTGTGCAGCCATACCTTGAAGTACAGGTAATGACTCATAGTTGGGAACAGGGCTTAGCGTTCCCTCGGGATTTGCACAAGGCATGTAATAGCAATCTTCCATGATCTCTATAGCCACCGGCTTGCTTTTGCTGATACATGCGATGATGGCAGCATCTATTTGCGAAGGTGCCGTCAGTGGGTTTGATATCCGTTCAAATGCTACTGTGACAGGAGAGTAGACTGTGCGATTGGTGTCTTCGGTGCTGACATTGTGATGATAGAGTTCGCCGGCATTGATCTCGTCCATGAGTTTGGTATTGCTCAGCGTACCGATGATCGCTACGACAGGGACACTTTCTACAAAGGAACCTCCGATGGCATTGAGTAAAGAAAATGAACCTACACCGGTGGTCACGGCAACTGCCCCGAGACCATTAGCGCGGGAGTAGCCATCCGCTGCATAGCCTGCATTGAGTTCATTGCAATTACCGATACGATGAAGGTACCGATCCCCCTTTGGGGATTTGTAAGTATCAATGATTTCTAAAAGATCGCTGGTATAATCTCCGGGAACTGAAAATAATTGATCTACACCTAGCTGATGGAGCCTGTAGGCTAGGTATTTCCCAACGTTCATTGCATTGGGATCGAAAGTGTTTGAATCAGACATAAAATGAAAATTAAAAGATTAATAAGATTAAATTATTATCACAGTAAAGGGTTCTAATCCGATGCTTCAATTCATTAGATCTTCATATCAATGAAAACTTGTCTAATCCCCGTATGGGATTTTCAGGATAGAACGCTATAAGTAAAAGCCGATAAGTCAAAAATTCTTTCAGTGAAAAATCTATTTGCTTCACTGATTTAATTCTTTCTAAAATACAAAAGACACTTGTAATTACAATAATTAAATCTCGAATTTTTCAATCTTGTATCAATTAAATCAAGTTTTAAAATTGTATTCCGACTTTGCTTCGTATTAAATGATTCCAGCTTTTGTTATTACTATTTAAAGAGGCTGTTATTTCTCCGATTAGATACTTTTAAAAGATACTTTTTTGTACCCGTAAGGGGGAGGTCGTTTGGACAGATGTGATAAAAAAACTCCCCAAATACCGATTAAATTTTTCCAACAGGTTTATGAAAAGTGCATTTAATCTTCGGAAACTAGGTGATAAAATATCCCCAAGATTGGGGATTGATTTTGCCTGATTATTCTTTCACTTTTGAATCAGCCTTTAATCAAAAATTTAATTCCAAGTAGATGAGTGTTCTCAACCGGTTTTACAAATTCAATTTATTCAACTAAAAAATCATAAAATGAAATCGTATCTTCCTAAAATTGCTTTTTCCCTCCTTTTTTATTTAAGCTTTTCCACATTTGCCCATGCACAAAAATCCATGCAGGAGCTGGCTGAATTGAATGATAAAAAATGGGACAAGCTAGTCAAAAGCTATAAAAATAATAGTACCTGGATCGATCAACTTCAAGGCTTGCTCAATGAGGACTTGGTGTCTGAAGATAATTTACCTAATCCCAAAAAAATTGGTGTACTGACTATGCAGATCTGGGATTATTCGCAGACCTCATCCAGCACTGTGGCACAGACTACTGTCTATACCAAAAACTATCTGACCCCAGAAGGAAGCAATCTAGTAGCAGAAACTTTTCTGGAAACCATGCTTCCAATATTTGAGGACAAATTCAAGGCAAAAGGGATCACACTTTTAGAGCCGGATGAGTATCTCACAGATGCAGAAAAGCGAAAAATTTATGAAGAAGGGCCGTCTCGAATAGATGTCAGTGGATTGGTCAAGACATTTGGCGCTATCACTTCTTTCTTGACCAATGCAGATAAAGGAGAGGGATCTGCTACTGCATCAGGCTATGAGTTTTATCCAATCAGTGTTAGGACTATGGCAACAGACTTCAAAGCACCGGCAACCCTTGGATTGCTTGTCGAAGATTTGGATTTAGATGCGGTATTGATTCTCTCAGTTGGAGTGAGTCTTATCCGAAATGGTCGAACTTTAGTATTGCATGAAATAGAAGCAGGAATTGTCGGCCCCATTGACGATGACCAATCCAAGGAATATAAGGGAAGAATCGGGGCAGGTATCATGAATATGTATAGAGATGGTTTAAGCTATAGTTCCGTCATTCTGGAGGTAGAGCCTTTTGAAATCGCGAAAATCAATAAATCTGAAGGATCGATTGAAGATTGGCAATTGGATGGACTGGACGTAGTCAGTTCGCGTATGGCCGCTGACCTAATCAGAGGTATGGAGAAATTTGTTGCTCTGGATAAGTCGAAAGATTGATTCTTTCTGATCTCTTACATACAAAACTTTTAAAATTGAATCTGGGGTTTTGCCCCAGATTTTTCAAAGTTAAAGCTAGCGCGAAGCTATAAGTCAATGAGTTGGTGTGAAATTGAAAACTTAACTAAGCCGACTAAGCTTTTTTGACCGGTTTTCTTAAACAGGTTTTTCTTATGACTTTCTACTGTATGTCGACTAATGAAAAGCTTATCTGCAATTTCCTGGGTTGTAAATTCCTGAATGATCATTTGGAGAACCTCCACTTCCCGTTCGGTAAGCGATTGAAGGATTTCATGCTTTTTGTTTTGGATTAGGAAATTGGACCTGAGTTTGCTCACGATTTGATCGCTGTAGAAGATACCATCGTCCAGTACGCGATTGACGGCGTTTACCAGCTCTTCGCTAGTATTTTCTTTGAGTAGGTATCCTTCCGCATCTGCCAAAATGATCTCATTCACATACTGGTCATTGTCATGCATGGATAGGATGATGACCTTGGTATCTGGGTGATTTTCTTTTACCCACTTGGTCAGCTCTATCCCGTCGACCTCAGGCATATTAATATCTGTGATGACTAGATCCACGGAGCTAGAATCTATGAATTCCTGAGCGGATTTTCCATCAGTGAATTTTCCAAGAAGGCAAACTCGAGGAGTCTCCCCAAGTAGCATTTCTATTCCCTCCATGACGATGGGATGGTCGTCTACGAGAATCACTTTCATTTCATTCATGGGCTATTGGGAATAAGAATTTGAATATCAGCGCCGTGCTCTGCCTTGTTAATTTGGATAGAACCACCCAAAATTCCTGCACGAGTTTTCATGTTTTGGTAGCCAATCCCCGTACTATTAGCTAATTTCTCTTCCGACAAGCCAATCCCATCATCCCGATAATTTATGGAAAGTGTATCCTCAATTTCCTTTGCCGATAGGTCAATTTTAGAAATATCCCCATGCTTTAGGCCGTTATGCACGAGTTCTTGAATGATCCGATAGAGATGGACCTGATTTTCCTTTTTTATTTTGATATTCAGATCAGCTATATGTAGCTGAAAGTCCACTTTTTGCGTTTTATTGATGAGTTCTTCCATTTCT
>NZ_JAPEIB010000099.1:0-1327 GCF_028823735.1 Algoriphagus sp. NF | reverse complement strand
ATCAACTTTATTTATGAGTTTTCCATTTTTATTAAAAACTCCGGAAGTACCATACGACTTTATGAATATTGATCCATCTTTTAAAATTTTTATGCTATTTATGTATTTTCCAGTTCCATTTGGGCCTTCTATTTCAAAAGGATAACTAACTTCAAATTGAAGAATATCTAAATTTATTTCATCCAAAGAATGATCAAAACTGTTAAACAATAAGAAAGATCCACTTTTATTATCAAAATCAGATTTTAAAATATTTCCATCAAGATCAAGTATCCTTTTATGAGAATCAATTCTTATAGTATCGATTGTATATAAAAAGGCGAATGAATTAGTTTTTTTATTCTCTTCTTTACAAGAGATAAAAGTCAATAAAATTGATAAAATATATAAAACTCTCATTCTGTATTTACACGTTAAAAAAGAAGCCAATTTCATGGCTTCTTTAAAATAGTTTTGGTTCATTAGATTTTACCTTTTCGTACAATATCCTCGGACACACCAGTATTCAGCATCGTTACAGCAAGGAGTTGCACCACACGCATTATAACTACAATTTCCAGATCCCCCATACCCCCCTGTAATTTTCTTCATCTGACTTCTTTCTAAGACTTCGTCGGTGCTGAGTCGGAGCATTTCTAAGCTTAACTTTTTCATAGTTTTTACGATTTAAATGGTTAACAATAAATTTTGAATTGGTAAGAAAACCTCCGACCGTTTAAGTCACCGAAGACTGTGACTATTCATCGCGATTGAATATTTTTTATTTCTCGGTATTGTATTACTCATTAAATAATTTTAATCCTTCTTTTCATCAAAAAATTAGTTTGAAAATTGCAAACCCTAGTTCATCGTTTAAATTGAAGCAGGACCAAAGTTTTCCATCTTTAAAGAAAGGAAAGTCAGGAACTTTCTTTAATTCTGGTAAATAAATTTCCCCCAAAAGGTTAAGGTTTGAATCATATGTAAATAGAAAAATTTTAGCCTCATCGTACCATTCTTTATTTTGATCAAAAATCGGTATACTAGCAAACCTGAAAAAAAGATTCCTTTTTTCATCCCAAATTAAATTTTCAAAGTTAATTTGATAGATGAGTTTTTCAGCTTCCTCATAAAACTCTTTTTCGTCTGATACCAAATTCTTAAACGTACCAGTTTTTTTTGAGGGCACTAATCTGTGTTCAAACTCATGTAGTATCAAAGAATCCAGCAAATAGTCATATTCGTAAACATCAGAAGTTGCTGAACTGATAATATAAAGTTTATCGTTAATCATTTGTAAATATATTTGACCGGAAATCACTTTGAATGAATACTGAGATATATAAGT
>NZ_JAPEIB010000098.1:0-1352 GCF_028823735.1 Algoriphagus sp. NF | reverse complement strand
ACAATGGCAGGAAATGGTCTTACCCTTTCAAATGAATTGGTGGAAATTGTACTTGAAATTTCGGAAGAAAACTTTGAGGTGTTCCTTTCAAATAACCAAGGAAACAGAATCATAATTGGCAAAAATGAGACGGGGATTTATCTCGACCGTGGTCAATCCGGTTTGACTGAATTCAATGAAGAATTCAAAACACTTCACAATGCACCCGATCTGGGACTACAGTACAAAAAACTGAAGTTATTTATTGATCGATCTTCAATTGAGGTGTTTTTTAATGACGGCGAACAGGTTATGTCAGAAGTTGTTTTCCCCAATTCCCCTTACACCAGGCTTGAAACCCAAGGTTTTGGAAATACTGTCAAAGTACACCAGCTAAAATCCATTTGGTGATTTATTCAGATAATTCCTGCAAGGCCTGCGATTCGATGGAAAACTGAGTCGAATTGAAACGGAAGCTTTGCAGGAATATTTTCAGCGATTGAACAAGCTTGATACCCCATTTCCCCTTTAGAATCCCCATTTAACCATTTCATGAAATCGAGCATGTCAGAAGCGACACACACTAGCATGATTATAAGCCAAGCGAGATTCCATATGGCCTTTAAAAACAAATTATAACCATATGAAAAGTAAAAACTACGTATTGTTTCTGTCCATCACAGCAGCGCTTGGAGGATTTTTGTTCGGATTTGACACGGCTGTTATTTCAGGTGCAGAGAGGGATATACAGGCTTTGTGGAATCTGGATGACTTGAGCCATGGTCTGGCAGTGGCCATCGCACTCTATGGAACTGTCATTGGGGCATTATTGGGCGGGATTCCTGCAGAAAAATACGGGAGAAAAAGCTCCTTACTTGGAATAGGAATTCTTTATTTGGTTTCTGCTGTGGGCTCGGCTCTTGCAGAGGATGTAAACTCCTTTATGGTTTTCAGGTTTTTGGGAGGCTTGGGCGTAGGAGCATCCTCCGTGGTCGCTCCGATGTATATATCAGAAATCTCCCCGGCAGGAAGAAGGGGGCAGTTGGTAGCACTTTATCAGTTTAATATTGTCTTTGGGATTTTGATGGCTTATTTTTCAAACTATCTGATCGGAACTCTTGATCTTAAAGAAAGCTGGAGATGGATGCTTGGTGTCGAGGCTTTCCCGGCTTTGATTTATTGTTTTTTAATTTCTTTTGTCCCGCAGAGTCCTCGGTGGTTAATTCATAAAAAGCACGATTTTGATGCTGCAAGGGCTATTTTGACTAGGACGGACCCGGAAGGAGTTGACAAAACGGTTCAGTTGGCCATCGAGGAAAGCAGGTTGATGGGGGAATAAACCTCGTTTAGTATGCTATTCAGTAAGAAATTCA
>NZ_JAPEIB010000097.1:0-1363 GCF_028823735.1 Algoriphagus sp. NF | reverse complement strand
ATGATGTACTTGAGGTAGATGAATTCTGGAAACATTTCCACTCCGATATGCTTCATTCCGATGTAATGGTTGACACCGTTGATTTGATCTACATTGCCACTGAGATGGTCAATCCAAATCTTCATATTCAGGCCTTCCGGATACTGAGGAGCCCAAAGGCTGATCTGCCAGAGCGGAGTGAAATAGGCTGGAATTAGTGTGAAAACTGCCAAGAGAAGGAGCATCCGGTTGGTACTAGTGAGCGATTTCATGAGGATTGGGGAGAAATAGACTATTTGTCTGGTTAGCTAGTCAGCATGAGCGGAGTCGAAGGCAGTCGTACCAAGTACAACGGTATTTCGACTTCGCTCAATTTGACAATGGATTGCTGGGTTTAATTCTTATTCAGAGACTCCGGTAGAGTAAGTCAAAGGTCTATTGGATCCTTTGGGCGAAACTCTCAGGTATCCTTGCATTTCTTGGTGCAAAGCCGAGCAGAAATCCGTACAGTAGAAAGGATAAACTCCCACTCGATCCGGTACCCACTTCAGCGTAGAGGTTTCTCCAGGCATGATTAACAATTCGGCCGTATTGGCTCCTTTTATCGCAAATCCATGTGGCACATCCCAGTCTTGTTCAAGATTAGTCACGTGGAAATACACTTCATCTCCTACCTCCACTCCTTCAATATTATCCGGTCTGAAATTGGATCGAATTGAAGTCATGTACACGTGAACTTCCTTTCCTTTCCGCTCCACCCGGGCATCATTGATACCTTTGAGGGCATAGGGGCTGTGATTCTGTTCGATTGGGTAGAATTTGACCTGACGGTCCTTAACCAAGGAAGCAGGGAATGCTTCTGCATAGTGTGGCTCTCCGATAGTCGGGAAATCCAACAACAGCTGCATTTTATCTCCCGAAATATCATAGAGTTGAGCAGAATGAGCCAATTCCGGTCCGGTAGGTAGGTAGCGATCCTTGGTAATCTTATTATATGCCACCAAGTACTTGCCGTGTGGCTTGCCTGTAGGTCCACCTGGGATACTCAAGTGTCCAACTGAGTAGTAGGTAGGTGCGCGATCCAATACCTCCAAAGTTTCAATATTCCACTTGACAATCTCAGAAGATACAAACATGGAAGTGTAGGCATTTCCTTTACCATCAAACTCGGTATGCAAAGGACCTAAGCCTGGCTTTTCGACTTCTCCATGTAGTACAGACTCATATTTCAAGACAGGCATTCCCTCTATTTCGCCCTCAAAATCCTTGTTTTCGATTGCTGCAAGCATTTTGGAGAAAGAGAAAACAGGAATAATTGCAGCCAACTTGCCGGATCCAATGATGTACTCACCCGTAGGATCTGTATCGGTCCCGTGCGGAGACT
>NZ_JAPEIB010000096.1:0-1365 GCF_028823735.1 Algoriphagus sp. NF | reverse complement strand
CTATAAAAAATTTAAGAAAATCACCACTGCAAAATATGCAGCAAAGTTTTTCCAACTAGACACCTATATCCACAATACCATCCGGAACACTATCCAACAAGAACTGCCATTTATTGATGAGTTTTATTTATAAAATATTGATAATTAAGTATTTAAAAAAAATCTAAACTCCTTCAAATAAAATAAATATCTCACTTTGACAGATTTTGGATAGGTAAGTGAACCTGAAAATTAACACCAAAAGATCACCAAACTATAAAGTCAATTTTATGAAAAACCCCAGCATATTTGTCTTGTTTCTTTTTGCCTTGACCATTGCTTGCTCAGGTAAAAAGTATGTGACCGTGCCCGAAGGAATCTTCGATGATTTTGATTTAGCAGAATACCAAACCTTCGACTTTTTTGAAACGACTGGACCCGAGGAGCCTGGGACCAACTTCAATCAAAATGTCCAATTTCTTCAGAAAACCATCACAGAAAAAATGGAAGAAAGAGGTTTGAGGAGAGAACGTTCCAACCCAGATTTAAAAATCAATCTGGGGATGACGGTTCAGGATAAAGTACAGACTCGTGAGACCAACCTAGCGACCGATCCTTTCATGTATACGGGCCAGAGAAATTATACCTGGTCAGTCAGAGAAGTTCCGGTCAACACCTACAAGGAAGGAAGCCTGACCATGCACCTAGTAGACAATAAAAGCAATGAGGCTGTATGGATTGGTACTATCGATCGGGCATTGCCAAATAAAGAGAAGAACCTGCCAGCTACCATTCAGGATGCAGTGGACTTATTGTTCGCTAAAATTGACAACTAAATCTCAGTCATATGAAAAAAACCAATTTCATCTTATTGCTTTCACTGTTCGCAATAGTCATTTCCTGCTCTCCTAGTGTCAAAATTCTGGGTTCTTGGTCCAGCCCTTCCAAGCCCGCAGAAGGTTATAAAAGTGTATTTGTCACAGCCCTGACTGAAAATTTACTTGCCAGAAATGCAGTTGAAAAAGACCTCGTGGAGCTCATACAATCCAAAGGAATTACTGCTTCAAGTAGTTTTGAAGTAATACCTCCAGGATTTAAGGCCAAAGAAGCAGATCGAGACGCAATTGTAGCTAAAATCAAAGAATTGGGAAACGAAAGCATCTTAACGATCGCCCTTTTGGACCAAACCAATGAAACGCGATACGTTCCTGGCACCACGATGTATGCCCCAATGGGATACGGATACCATGGTCGTTTTTGGGGGTATTACAACTACTATAATCCGGTAATGTATGACCCCGGGTATTACACCACGGACAAAAATTACTACTTAGAAGCCAATCTGTACGACGCAGCTACAGAAGAACTCGTCTGGTCATCCCAATC
>NZ_JAPEIB010000095.1:0-1458 GCF_028823735.1 Algoriphagus sp. NF | reverse complement strand
TTGAGTCGGTCGATTTGATAGCTGGCTTCGAGCCTCGCTCGGTGTGCGATAAATCCTGCTGGGTCTTCATTTTCATTGATTAACTTATTGAAGCCGTTGCGGTATTCGCTACGGATGAGCATTTGTCCATTCAGGGAAAACTGAGCATAAGCGGATAGGCTAAAGCAGAAGAATAATCCTGCTCCAAGGAGAAATCTTAGATTTTTCATGATTCTTGTTTTACTGAGGACCTACTTGCTGCTGATCGTCTTGACTTCTTTTTTGGCTTCGCGGGCTTTGCCTTCTTTCAGCCACTTTGGTACTACTTGCTCCAGAAAGTCCTGCTTGGCAGCAAATTCTTTTTCTATATCCAGGCCTATATAAGTCTGCAGGGCAGCTTTGGATTCAAAGTCCGGCATGGGTACAGGTTCATTAAAACCTAAATCAGCCAGTAGACGAGTCAGTTCTATCCGGGTTTCCTGAATGATATCTGTCCCGCTGGTCACAATCCGACTGGTCTCTAGCGGAGCGTGAAAGGCCGCCCCGTGAGAGGCTACAGCAAAATCCCATCTCCACTGTGCATGTCGGATTCCGGTCTGAATAGGTTTCATTTGAGTCTCAGAAGCACCCAGTTCCAGTGCCTTGGCTGCCTCGATATGAGCCATGGCAATCATTCGCTGCAGTCTTCGGCTTCCATCTTTCACTTTGCGCTGACGCTCGTACACATCCGTTACCAATTCATCTACCTTTTCTCTGTGGCAGACAAAGCAGCTGTTTTCCACATTGCTGAGCGGCGAGCCGATGTGGTGATTGGTGAATTTTTGTCCTCCCTCAGTCTGATAGGGCATGTGGCAGTCTGCGCAGCTTACCCCTCTTTTGGCGTGCACGCCCATTTGGTAAACTTCATAGTCGGGGTGCTGAGCTTTGAGCATGGGAGTTTTACTGAGGGGATTGACCCAGTCAGCAAAGTCAATATTATCATAATACGCCTCCATGGACTCCACGTCCATACCGTCTTTCCAGGGAAAGGTGAGGTAATTGGCATTTTCCGCCCCGGGCTTTTTCTTATCAAAGTAATACTCCACATGGCATTGTGCACAGACCAGGGAGCGCATCTCTTGGTGAGAGGCATCATTGATGTCTTTCCCCATAGCCTCAAAAGCCTCGATCAAGGCGGGTCGGGTGATGGTCAGTTTCATGGTCTCGGGATTGTGACAGTCTGCACACCCGATCGGGTTAATTACCTCGGAGCCAAGGTCTGACCACTTGCCAGTATAGTACTCAGTTACACCCATTTCGCTCATCAATCGAGGCACGTCCGGACTCTTACAAGTCCAGCAGGTAGAGGGCATAGGACCTTCGCCCTCTTCCATCGGGGCACCGGTGCGGAGCGTTTCATGTAGATCTGAGATAGCATAGCCATGTCCTTTGGGCGCGTTGTAATCTTTGCTGAAGCCATAGCCACCCCACAGGATCACT
>NZ_JAPEIB010000093.1:0-1593 GCF_028823735.1 Algoriphagus sp. NF | reverse complement strand
TTTAGCTTAGTTGATCGATTAAATGATACGTCAATCTAAAACTTAAAATCTAATTTTCAAATGATTTGGCAAAAAAAAAGCGGCCAATGACCGCTGTTTTTACTTCTTTTTGAATTCAATAAATGATTTCAATCCTTCTTTTTTCTTCTAACCGAATCCACTTCTGGAAGGGGAAGCAAATTTAATGGTTCAGTGATCACATCATCCGTATCGGCAGTTACGTAGAGGATGACTTCATAGAGGGTAAATTCATAATCATGCAAAAATCGCTTTTCCGAGCAGTAATCTTCAGGTGCTAGAATAAAAACCCGCTCGTATTCCCTCGGTAAACTATACCAATCATTTATGCTAAATTGCGAGGTATACAGAGGTTCGGATTTCCTTATTTCAGAAAAGGTCAGGGATTTGGTCGATAGTCTATAGTCTTCATCTATCCATCCAAAGATAAATCCAACTAAACCAATTTTTTCTACTTCTCTTGAGTAAGAAAAATGGTTGTTAAACTTTCCGCGAGATACCTTATTCCACTTATCACAGTCATCAAGAATGATAAGGGTTGATCTCTCTTTGGACTTAACCAGGAAAGAAAGAATAAAGAAAACTAGAATTAACTTCCACATGGTTTCGTTAATTTTTTAGCATCAGAAATATCCCTCACATACTTCTCATAAGGCGACAATATCGGCGGATTGGTAGTGATTTTTTTCATGACACTGAAGGCTGTTGTTTCTTTCAAGCCTTGCCAACAGATATTCATATAAAAGTCCACTGGGATGCCTTTTGGATAGTCTCCCATGCTTTTCATGTAAGCTGTCAACTTAGCAAAATCCTCGGGAAACTGGTTTTTATGGATATCCATCAAAGCAGCACCCATTTTACCCAATAGTTGTTCTGCCATATAGGAATGATGCTGGTCATTATTTCCTTTATATAACTTCACATAGGTATCAAAATTTCTTCCAAAGTCATTGTCCCAAGCCGTTACCCCTTTTTTTCTTAAGGCCTCTTGTATCTCTGCATGGACTAATTCATGAAGAATTGTTTTGGCAATCAGCAAATCAGGACGGTTCAGTCCATCTTGCGAGGAATTAATTGTTATTTCATAATTTCCTTTACCATCAGGCTGCATCTGACCATTTGCTCCAGACAGCGGCCCGAGTTTCAAAGTAGTATTGGCGGGGTCTTGTTCGGTTTCTGTGAATTTTGCGATTTCTTTTACAAAGCTGTTGAGGGACATTTTATTGGTGATACAATTCATCCTTGGGTTTGCTTTGATGGAAAGTGTAATTTTTACTGTCAGATTAGGTTCCGGAACTTCCGGTGGATCATAACAGCTGCTGCAAGTACCTCCTAGGCCATCTGTGCCTCCGCCTCCACCATAGCTTCCTTCCGAATATCCTCCAGAACTACTTCTAGATCCACCCCGCTGCCATTCGCAGGTTTGTGCATGAGTGGTATCCAAATATTCTCCTGTTCTGCCGTCATACCAATCAGTAGCTACTACATAGCAATGAATCGCCTCGTCGCTCTTGTTTTCCGAGCTTACCGCAATCTTGCGGGCATTTTCCGGATTCTTTTGCATCTCCCTTGTAT
>NZ_JAPEIB010000092.1:0-1817 GCF_028823735.1 Algoriphagus sp. NF | reverse complement strand
TGAATCGCTTATCCTCAGGATTTCTCCTTCTTATAATCAATGCTTCACCTGAATAGGATTCACTGACTTGGTTGACTTCCTTGATTAGACGACTTCGTTTTACCTTTTTATGATCAGCATTTGGAATATCATCGATCAGTAGGATTTGATCCAGTTGTTCCACAGTTAATAACTTCCCTTGAAAAGGTTCAAAAAGTTCCAATAACTTCTGATCGGAGTTTTTATGAATTTTGGGCTCAATTCCAGCATTTTCCCGCTGCAATTGCTGTTGCTTTACTTTCAAAATCTCTCTCCGGAGAACCCAGAAAACAATCAAACCTGTTGCAATCAGAATTCCTAGGGTAAGAAGCACATAGTCTAGTTGAAGTTCCTCCAGTTCTCTTTGGCTGATGGGTAAAATTTTAGCTTGACCGACATGGTTTGCTTTTTGGTACAAGTCATTGATATCTATAGAAAGGACATCATTACGAGAAAAAGAAAGTGTTGCTATATTGCCTTCAAGCAAAATCCAGGAAGCCGTTTTCAATAATTCGATGGCCTTTTCCATGCGGGAAAAACGAAACTCCAAAGTATTTTTATCAAAAATGATGAAACCGATTTTGCGGTCTGCGGAGAATGCCGAGAACACCATGAAATCCTTTGTGTCCAAATAATCTTCATGGACAACAAAATCGGCCTCTTTGGAGGTTGTAGAAATAAGGTTGCCAAAGGAGAGATACTGCCAGCTATAGTTTTCGAAATTTAAAAAGTAAGCCTGATCAAATTCTTGATGATCTCTAGTACGAAAATTCTGTTCTAGTCCAAAAAACAGAAAGGCTCCCTTATCTCCCACGCCACTGAATAAAAAACCATAGTCAAGAGGCTGGTTTTCAGTAGTAAAAAACGACCAGGATCCAGTTGCGCAATCAAAATTCAATAAATCACTATGATTACGCCAAAAACCATAATTCCCAAGAGAGAAAAGCTGCCCGTCTCGAAAAAAGAATTTGGCTCCGCAGTTGTATCCGCTGTTATCATATAGATAGCAGTTATTCCAACCTTCCGAAGTCCATTGGTAGACATTAAAAAAACAGGAAGTAAGTGCGAAGACTCCCAAATCATTTTTAATCAATTGAAAATCATTCCCAGTCTGAAAAGGTAAATTTTTCAAGGAATGAATTTGCTCCTTAGAAAAATGGGGTTCTAAAGAAGCAAAATTTTGAATATTGCCTAAATCCCTAATGGCTATAGAAAAATGAATTCCATCGACAGGGCTAGCAAGAGAAATACCGGCAGAAAGGAAACTGACGGCAAGTATTACTACCCTCAAAAAAAACATATCAAATACTTTAATTATCATATTCACCGCAAAGAATAGAAATTGATGAAACTAAATCGATAAAAATCAGGTAAATTGAGTAACAAATGCTGTTACCTAAAATAAAATATGATTCAATTAATTGATTTACAATTAATTAAACAATGAATAAAACTAACACCTTTTTTTAAAACTGACAAATTATCTAATGATTTGATATCCAAAAATCACGTCGACCCGCTCAAAGGTAAACCCCAATTGTCGCAAATGAGGTTTATGATTTCTAATTAACTTATTTGGTATTGTAAAAAGCGTTTGTCCTTATTATTTCGTTTTCGCTTGATTAAAGGAAAGCCATTTTTCTCCTTGGCTAGTTCATTTAATGCTAAGATTAGCCTGGAGCGTCTTACTTTTCTGTAATCCATACTTTTAATACCATCAATCTTTAGTACTTGATCCAATTCATGCTCTTTCCGCTTAAAAGTTGGACTAGTTAAGCAGCGATTTTAAAGTTATAAAA
>NZ_JAPEIB010000091.1:0-1869 GCF_028823735.1 Algoriphagus sp. NF | reverse complement strand
TCCTTCCTGCTTACCTTTCAACGCTGTTACCTCAATCTGCAATCTCCTGAAATCCTCTATGAGAAATTTTAGGAAGAAGGCAATAATGGAGAGCAACAGCGAAATCAAGGCTCCTGTAATGGTCAACAATAAGACGGAGACAGGCATGATTCCAGTTGATAAGGGATAGGAGAAGAAACGATTTGGAGTTCGACTACCTCCTGTCTCTCCCAATAGGGAGTCAGAAAGTCCATCAGCTTCAGAAAGGCCAGTCGGGTAAATAGGGGAGTTCCGTCTTCTCGGAATTTGGTCACCGGACAGATTTCAAACTTCCCCGGTAGATAAGGGGCAGTTTTAGGAATCAATCGTCCGGAGTTCCCTACCCGAATAAACCAGCCAATTCGCTCATCATGATCGGGCTCCAGTTCATAGCAGCCTTCCTCCAGGCAATTCCGGCTTGGGTCAAAGCAGTCTTTCGGTGCTTCCCGAATCAGACAAAGCTTTCTGGGACCCAAGTGCAGGGCCCCCAGGGTATTCCGGGGGCTGTACCTGCGCTTAAGCAGCAATCGCATTAGCTGGTTTTTTCAAGACTGATGATCTTGGCAGCATTATGCGCACCGTTGTTGATGGCATAATCCACCCCATTGACGGCCTGAATAAACTCCACACTGACCAAAAAGGCATAGTGTGTACCGCTCAACTGAGTCTTGTCCACACTCAGTGTCTGAGCCAGACTGGGCGCTGTCACCGCCTGTACCGGGGTACTCTGAGACTGAAGACTGCGACTCCCGCTCTCAAAATCAATCCCCACACCGGAGGCCGAAATCTTGAAATGCGTGGCCCCGGCAGGCATGGCTAAAAGGTCCTGCGGATTAAATGCCGGTAGCTGAACTTCCCAGGCGGAAGCACTGTCCTGTAATCCGAGTTCGAAGAACAGTACACTGCTGAGGGAAGAACCCGAATTGAGTTCCATATCCTTCATCAGCTGCCAGTCTCCGTCCTTCACAGTACGGTCACCGCGAACGTTGAGCTCATCGGATTTTAGGACCTGCATCATGGATTGGGTAATCCGCTGCGTCAGGCGACGGTCCCCAATCTGGGAAATGACCGGTCTCAAGGCATCCCGAAAGAGCTTGGAGGATTTGGCATTGTCGGTAAACTCCCGGATATTTTCCCGAGTCCGCGCAAAGCGTGGATCATTTAAGATCCGGTTTCTGCTGACTCCGCCCTTTTCACGTGCCAGATATCCATCTTTGGTTTTATAGAAGGAGAGTCTTCCGATTCTCCCTTCCAAGGTTATTACTCCTGTTTGTTTTGCCATAGTTGTATGGGTTTTGGTGAAACATGGAGCTAAGATGAATGCGAGTGGAATAAATTGAAACTAAACGTGCAGTATCTGTAAAAACCCGCAGAATTTGCAGGATATTTAATGGATTTATACCTTTTTTAAAGGGTATAATTATAATAGAATTAGATGTCTTGATTTAGTTTTTCCTCGATGAATAAACTTCAATTCATTGGAATTGCATGCAACATTCCGCCTGTCACCAATTATTTATACTAGTTGGTTTTCGTAGCTAAAGCAATTGATATTCGCAATCCAATGGAAATTAGGTTCCTAGGCTTTCCATATTTCCCGATTTGATGTAGAAATGCCGTAGGCATGCGATATATTTTAACCTGCCATTTTAATGGCTGGCAGAGGAATATAAAGCGCAGAATTCAATGCTGTAGGCATGAACGATTTGCAATATGAGCATCTACTATCTTCGCTTTCTTATCCTGTTTTAAGTCCATTCCCAGCAATAGGAGTTTGAAAAGCGCAACTTTTGATCCCAGGAACTTCTATAAAAACTGAAAAATATAAGACTGCCTTTTTCCATAAAAAAC
>NZ_JAPEIB010000090.1:0-1901 GCF_028823735.1 Algoriphagus sp. NF | reverse complement strand
ACCCAAAGCAATCTAAATTCAATTTTTATCCCTCTGGGTCTGCGTTACGATATCCCTGTCAATTCAAAGAAATCCATTCGTTTTGGGGCGAATGCCTCAGGAAATCTAATTATCCACACCACCAATAAACCCAGCCAAGATGGAAGCTTTCCATACTATGGCTCCAATTCATCAGAAGGCGTTCAGGTTGACTTCTCTGTCTCCGAACCATCATTGAAAACCTTCTTTAAAGTAGGCCTGCATACAGAGTTTCAAATCTTCAAATCATCATTCCTCATCATTCAAGGAAGTCACATGCTTTCTACTCCTAATGACTTGAGAACAATAAGCTATACCTGGCAAGATGGAAGCCAATCTGGAAGTTTTGAAAATCAAATCAGTATGGAAGGATGGGTGGTTGAGGTTGCCTATAAACTTCCGCTCTCCATTTTGAGATTAGAAAAATAGGCAACCATACCATTCCAAAACCCAAATGCCCCAAGACCTCCCGAAATTACTATCTTCGCTTTTATGAAAAAGTCAAGTAAAAGGAAATCATTGCTTATTCTGCTTCTCTCCCTACTTCCCTACATCGGATATTCACAGACCGTCTGCACACCCGAATCCCGAGCAAGACTGGAGAAGGCTCTTGCACTCCTGCCCACTTTAGATGCCAATTCCTCCAAAAACGAATTAATCGTGGAAATCGGAAAAAGCTTTATGGGCACTCCCTACGTAGAAAAAACCTTGGAAATCCCCGGCCCCGAACGATTGGTCATTGACCTTCAGGGAGTGGACTGCACCACCTACCTGGAAAGCGTGGTCACATTGGCAAGAATGGCCAAAGAAGATAAAAACGATTTTGAAACTTTTGAAAAGGGGCTCGAAACGCTACGCTATCGGAATGGCAAAAACGAGGGTTATACATCAAGACTTCACTATTTCTCAGACTGGATTGCCGTCAATCAGGAAAAAGGAATTTTGTCGGATATAACGGAGCAAATCGGAGGGATTCCCTATGAAAACAATCCGACCTTTATGACTGAAAACCCAAAGTTTTATCCCCAACTCAGCGATCGGGAAAATGTCGAACGATTACAAAATATTGAAGCTTCTATCCGGCTTCGGGAGTATTTTTTCATCCCCAAAGATCAAATCAGTGCCCATGAAAGTCAAATCCAATCTGGAGACTTGATCGCGATCACTACCTCAATTTCTAATCTGGATATGGTACACGTGGGATTTGCCGTTGAGCAGAACGGTCGAATGCATTTGATGCATGCGAGCTCTGCAAATAAAGAGGTTGAAATCTCTGAAAAACCCCTGCATGATTACTTAGCTGGAAATAGAAGCCAATCCGGAATTATGGTGGCGAGACTTAAGTAATTGCTGCTCCCAGTAAATTTCATTTTATTTGTGTCCCGTGAAAACACTGGCAATCATACTTTCTTTTCTGACACTTTTCCTCTCCTCGCAAAATTGCTGCTTAGAGGCTGAGGATTCCTGTGAGGATATGGAAACGACACGAGATTGCTCCGAAGAATCTGAAAGTCATCTACCTTGTTTGCCATTTTTCAGTTGTGGTGCTTGTATAGGATTTACTACTTCCCAGTTTGAGAGTAATTTGACTTTTTTTGCAGACTCGTTTGTGAAAGTTCAGCTTCCTTGCGAACCTCAATTTATCCCTGATTTTTCACCTCCAGGCTTGATGAAGCCACCGTCTATTTGGGTTTAATAAGAATCTTTTTTTAAAAACCCATTTTAAATCAACATTATGTTACGAATGATCCTGGCCGCTTTGGTCATGGGCTTAAGCACCTTGTCTTTTGCCCAAAATACCTTCAAGGCTCAAATCTTGGATGAAGAGTCCAATGAGCCATTACCGGGTGCTACCCTTTATTTCCCACAATTAGAACTAGGAG